>JACQNR010000439.1 GCA_016202975.1 Acidobacteriota bacterium | reverse complement strand
GTACTTCTCTTTCTCAAACGATTTCGGTTCTTCAGCGACAAAGAGCGAAATCAGCGTCTCACCAGGCTTGTGCCGGTAGTGCAGAAGTGCCGCCTTCCGGCCTGCGATGTTGCAAACCCTGGCATCCTCGACCGCTGCGGTGGGAATCTCGGGCACATGAACCGGAAAATCCACCCTCCCCTCAAACCATTTTTGGATGGCCTGCGGGGAATCCGAAACAAACTGCTCCCGTCCCGGCAGGTAGTGGAGATGATCGGAAACAAACTGTTGGGCCAAATGATCAGCCGTGGGTCCGCGCTGAACAATGTAGTATCGGGCAGCCAGGAAGCCCGCTAGAACCAGCGCCACGGTCGCAGCCACGCCAACAATTTGCAGTCTGAATCGCGGAGACCTTGCATAGCCCGTGGCGCGACGCCCAACCATTTTTTCGACCCGCCGGCGCAACGTTTCCGGCGCACGCTCACTAAGAGCCAATTTTCGAATCTGGGCGTGCAACGCTGCCTGTTCCTGAACGAATTCAAGACACCCCGGGCAGTTCGAGAGGTGATCGCGTGCGTCCACGGAAACGTCAAGCTCATCCTCTTCCAATACGAGCATTTGGCGGCATTCATCGCAAGTCATGCTTGCTTCTCCCTCGGCGCGCCATAGGCTGCGAGCGATCGACGCAGTTCCTCGCGGCCCCGCGCCAGCCGCGAAGCCACTGTTCCTAGCGGCCAACCGAGCATCTCCGCGATTTCGCGGAGGCGGAACTCCTCTCCATCGGAAAGCCACACGACGAGGCGCAATTCTTCCGGCAGGGTCTCCATCGCCCTGCGAACGTCTCTCACCGCAACCAAATCAGAGGTCAATTGCATCGAATCCGAAATACCCGCATTAGTTTCCGAGACCTTCTGTTCCATGCGGTGGATTCGCCGGTAGCTATCGACGAACTTGTGGTACAGCGTCTGAAATAGCCAAGAGCGAAGATTCCCGATAACACTGTCCTTTTGTTCCAACGCGCGCACGAGACTGTCCTGGACGAGATCCTCAGCGAGCGCAGAGTCGCGGGTCAAGCGAAGTGCGAAGCGGTACAAGCCGTCGAGGTGCGCGAGAACAGACTCGTCGATGGATACCTTGACCGTAGCTCTCCCCTTATCGATGCTGACGACCGTCGCCCGTCTCGTCAACCTTCACTAGTAAGACGACTGGAGGGCTCAAATCTATCTCCCCGTCGATTAGATTCTTGGGGATTCTTCGAGGACAGACTTAGGTGCCCTGTCCCCCCCAATCAATCCAGAGGTGAGCCAAGATTTGAGAGGAAGGCCAGGATGCAACTCACATCAGATTCCCAGCGGGGGGCCAATGGAAGAAGAGTTTCGTCACCGGCGAGTTGCCATCAAGCCAACATGGCACTATCGAATCGTCTGATATGGAGCGGATTGGCGCGGTTGTGTGCATCGACCTCATCAACTGGTTGCTGCTTTCAATGTCATTTGGGCGCCGCCAAGGCACGTGGTCGGGTGGGCGCATCGGCAACATGACGGAACTCGGCTGGGGAAGAGCCGCAATGTTTCTTGAAAGCGCGGGAGAAGTGGCTGCGGCTGGCAAAGCCCACGCGGTCGGCCACCTCGTCGATTGACAACGTTGACTGGTGTAACAACTCCGCGGCGCGCTGCATGCGAACATGGTGGACCAGGCTCATCGGAGAGCGTCCGAAGGCGACGGTGAACTTCTCGGCGAAGGCGGACCGACTCATCGACGCGAGCTCACTCAGCGACTCCACGGTGTGATCGTCCCCGGGAAATTCCAGCATCTTGTCGATAACCCGCGCCAGCCGCGGGTCCTCAAGAGCCGTGAGCCAGGGAAGTGTTTCCCCCTCCTCCTTTGCGAGACGCCGAAACAAGTGCACCAGGCATTGGCTCATGAGCGCGGCGGTCATGGCGGTGCTGCCAGGGCCAGGGTGGGATTGCTCGGTCAGAATCCCTTTGAACACGGCTTTCACTTGCGGGCCGTGCGACAGGTCGACAGCGATAATCTCCCGAAGATGATCGAAGAGGCCCATCGACTGCCCGTAACGCACGGTGACCAGGCCGCAGGCCACGACCCAGTCGGCCTTCTGAGCCTGGCCGGCCACCAGGTGATAAACGGGTGCGCCCGCGGGCGGGCCTTCGATTCGCCGCTCGTTTTGGACTCTTCTTCCGGACTCGAGTGAATGAGCCGCCCCGGATGGTACGACCGCGAGCCAGTAAGGCGCCAGCTGGAGCGCTTCACCGTGCGGGCCCCGCAGCACGCCGCTGCCCTTGAGAACGAAGCGGAGCATCACCCCAGGATTTGCCGGCAGGCTGAGCCGCCAGCCTGCGCTCAACATGCAAAGCGCGAAGGCGTCAACATGAACCGCCAGGTTGGGGAGCAGCTTGTCGAGCAACATTTCGGGCAATTAGACCACATTGGACGTTCAAGCACAATCTCTGGACGATTTCGCACGCGATTGGACGCTTCCGCACGCCTCGCGGACCACTTCGCACTAGGGTGTGTGAGATCGTGAGGGCCATACAAAGGGTAGTCACAGGTTGCCAGTTCGACGCGGCCTGGGACCAAGGAACAGGGAATCCCAAATCTTCTTAAAAGGAGAACGACCATGAAAAACCTGAAGACCCTCGCAGCGATCGCTTTCGCGGTCGCAACATTGGCTGCCGGAGAGGCTCTGGCGCAGCTGCCGGACCCCGGCTTGACTGTAGATGACCAGCACACCGCGCTCGTCATCTCCGACCCACAAAATGATTTCCTGAGCCCCAAAGGCGTCACCTGGGGGCTGGTCGGCAAATGTGTAGAAGCGAATGGCACCATCCAGAACATTGAGGCCCTGCTCAAGACCGCCAAGAAGACGGGCATTCCCGTGTTCATCTCGCCCCACTACTACTACCCGACGGACCAGGGTTGGAAATTCGGCGGCGCCGTGGAAACCATGATGCACCACGTCAAGATGTTCGAGCGTCAAGGCCCTTTGACCGTGGACGGGTTCACGGGCTCGGGGGCCGACTTCCTCGACCGCTACAAACCCTACATCGAGGACGGCCGGACCGTCATCGCGAGCCCGCACAAAGTCTATGGTCCCGAGACGAATGATCTGGTCCTTCAACTTCGGAAGCGGGGCATCGACAGGGTGATTCTGGCCGGAATGTCGGCCAACCTGTGCGTTGAGGCCCACCTGCGCGGGCTGCTCGAACAAGGGTTCGAAGTGGCGGTGGTCAAGGACTCGACGGCGGCTGCGCAAGCCCCAGACCTCGACGGGTATGCGGCGGCGCTTACCAACTATCGGTTCCTGGCGAGCGCCGTGTGGACGACCGCTGAGGCTACCAGCGCGATGCAGGGAATCTCGAAGGGAACGGGTGGCGGCAAGTAGCCGTTCGAAGGAGCGCCTAGGATGGGCTCTTGCTCTACGACTCGGCTCGGGCAAGACACGCTCGCGACCCGTCGCGGGCGCGCCTGCCCTGCAATCCCCTGGCCGGCGTGTCGGCCACCGGTCGGCGGCGCCGATTGAGTAACTCCCAGTTCGTTTATTCTTGAGTCCGCCTTCAATGTGGCGTATGGTCAGAACTCGGGGCAAACCGCCGGCTAATCGTCCAGTCGATGCTCAATCGGCGAAGGTTCCCCGATCCGCCAGCCGTTCGGTCCCGAAGCCCACAATTACAATGATTTCTTTGGAGGTGAGCGATGTACGACATAGCCGGTTTTTCTCAGTCCGATGCTGCCCAATGTGGCAGCGCGCTGCGCTCGATCAGCTCTGGAGCGGGGAGTGTGGAGGACGCCGCCAACAAGATCGTCCAGCATCTTTACAATGAACTTGGAGGCGCAGCCCCGGGGGAAAAGGCTTGCGCCCTGGTTCGCTTCTACAAAACACATGCTTATGGGGAACTTGACACGGAGCTGCAGAAGTTCGCCGACGGCATCCTGGGACGCCCGCCGGACGTCAAGGCCGTCAAGTGCCTGACGCTGCTGGGCACCGTCGGCGACAAGGCGGAATGGAACTCGCGGAAAAATTCCAACGGCCACAAGGCGATTCCCTTGCCCAGCGAAAAGGTGATCGCCCAGATTCCCATGATCTCGCAACTGATCAATCAGTTCGGCCTGGAAGCGAGTTCGGTGATTAAACCCGAGCCTTCTCTTCTCGTGGACATGCAGCAGAAGACCTATAACGTCTTCCACGTCGCCGACGCCAAGGGGAGCCCCTACATTCCCGCGCAGCAGGACTTCGTCGAGCCGTTCGGGATCAGGTCGGTCGTGGGCTTTGGAGGCGTGCTCGCCTCCGGGAATCTATTTGCGGTGATCATGTTCTGCAAGGTCATTGTTCCCCGGGCGGCCGCCGACAATTTCAAATCGCTGGCCCTGGATGTCAAGACCGCCGTACAGCCGCTGGAGGGCAAAAAAGTCTTCTCCACGTAAGGTATGACAGCGTTCAGATTCCAGGACGGCCAGCGGACCTGGAGACTTCGGGACACGGAACAAAGCAGCGGGGGTTTTATCCGCTCTCGGCCGAGTCGGACCTAGGGCGCGGCAAGTTCGTGCTGAAGCGCGCGTTGAACAACTGGGTTTGTTGTGCCGGTATCAGCCGAGGCCTCCGGCAAGCTGCAGAGCTATCACCCTCTCCAATAACTCCGCACCGGGCGAGTTTCCTTTGCTTACCCTACCGAACTCTTCCGGGGTGGAAGGGTCAAGAGATTCTGGACCCCTCCTCGACCGGCCCTGAGGTTAGGAAGCTCCCTCGATGCGCTCAACGTGGATCGTTTTGGTTTTTTTGTCGTAGGTTCCAGTGACCGTCACTTTTTGCCCTGCGAGCTCCCTCGGTTTCTCCTGGTCGTCGAGCATGTACGTAACGTTCTTTTCGGTGTCCTGGAGCACGAACTTGCCACCCATTTCAACGCACTTGAGGGTGCACATCTTGGGGTCATGGCCCATGTTGGCCATCTTCTCCATCTTTTCGTGCGAATTGTTCATGGCGCACTGACTGTCCATGATTTCGCCCTTGAAGGTCTTGGCTTTCTCCCCTCCGGCCAGCAGAATGCTGCCCGACAGGAGCGCCAGGGCCGCTAAACTTAATGTGTATCGTTTCATGGTTCCTCCGAGCCTATTGATACAGGCCGAATGGCCTGCTCTCGGAATGAGTGGGTTGGGGGAGGGGATTATTACAGGAAATCGTGGGCTACGGCTTTCGACTGAGGCGCGCGAGGAGGCGGTCTCTGGCGGCCAGGGCCTGCGAGATGGGGAACTCATCCCCCACCTCTCGAAGCACACTACCTAAGGCGCGTATTTGGCGAAAATACCGCGAGCACTGACGGCACATAGCGAGGTGGAGGCGAATGCTCATCCTGTAAAGTAAGCCTCCGGTCCGGTACTCATCGCTGGCGATGGACCGGGCGACTTGGGAGCAATTCAGCATTCTTCAACCCTTCTTCAGTCCCTTCTTTTCGACGCATTCCCGCAAACGATTGCGAGCCCGAAACAGAAGTACTCCCAGATTAGTGACAGTGATCCCCAATTTCTTACAGATTTCCGGGGTCTCCCATTCCTCGTGCTCGCGCAGGTAGAACGCGACGCGCTGCGGTTGCGAGAGCCCCTTCAGACATTCCTGGATGATTTGACCAATTTCTTTAGCGTGCAGCTGCCCCTCGATATCGGCCGGTGGCTGCCGCCAACTGCCATGAGCGTCGAACTTGGATTCCATGACCTCATCAATCGGATCATGCTCCAGGGCCTTGGACTTCTCCCTATATCGCTCGGCGACCAGGTTATAAAAGATTCCAAACAAGTAAGTCCGAATGTGCGAACGGCCCTGGAACTGCTCCGGCTTCTCCAGAAAAGCCGCGAATACTGAATGGGCCAGGTCCTCACTCTCCTCCTGCGAAAAGCCCATGCCTCGCCCGGCGCGAAGGAGTTGCGGCAGCACGGCTTCGACCAGCAGCGGCAGCGCAGCGCGATCGCCCTTTTTGACGCGCTCCAGGAAATCTGGATTTGAGAAATTCGTTGCACCCATTTGTAAGAACCGGGCTCCCGGCGCCACTAAACCTTCAGCCGGCAGGACGACCTGACGACGTTTAAAGACCGAGATCGGGAGCCGATGAAACAAACCACAGCGGGCGGATTTTCACCGGAGGTCACACCCGAATATGGATTATAGGCGACAAGTCGGTGTGACATGTAAGCGCCGCGCTGTTCGACTGATACTTCAAAACGACTCGCCACAGAATTCGATGAAGTTCCCAGCGGGAGATTTCAAGATCGATGAGGGACAGAATTGGAGCCACGCCTGATGTCGTCACCCACCGCCATTTTTGCCAGCCACGGAGCCATTTTCATTACCAGCGCCCTCGAGTTCCTGGGGCTTCCAATTCCCGGGGGAATCGTGATCGCTATTTTCGCAGCCCAATCGAGCGTCGGGCAGCATGACCTCGTCAGCCTCGTCCTTGCCGCAAGTCTCGGCGCGACCGCGGGCGACATTCCGTGGTATTGGTTCGGACGCGTCGGAGACAAACAGCTTCTTCACTGGTACTGCCGATTCACTCTGGGGTCGGGGACGTGCGTCCTACACACCGAATCTTTCTTTCATCGGTTTGGCAGTTTCGCGTTGGTGATTTCCAAGTTCATGCCGGGTGTTCGCCTATTCGCTCCACCCATGGCAGGTATGACGGGCTACTCGTTCATTCGGTTTCTCCTCTTGGATTGGCTGGGGGGAGTGGTGTGGGCGGGCTGCTTTGCGCTCGCAGGCAGGACCTTCGGCCAGGATGTTTTTCTGAATATGAGTGACCTGGAGGCCTGGGCCTTAAGTATTGCCCCCATGGTGGTCATCATCATTGTCCGCTTGTTCAAACGTGCCATGAGAGGCCCGGCGGAGGAAGTCCTTCTGTCCTCGCCCCGGCCGGGAACTTCGGCCCCAACCCAGCCACCTGTTAAGGAGCCCCTGGTATGAATAATCTTCTGCGAGGACGGCTATTGTCTGTCCTCATGATCGGTGTGGCGCTGATTTCCCTCGGATGCACCGCCAATCAGGAGCCCTCGAAGCTGGAGACGAAGCTGGCCAATCTGGCCAAGGAAGTGGTTATTCCAATGGAAGCCAAAAACCGAAGGAATCCGCTACCGGCAAATAAGGAAACCATTGAACAAGGCCGCGAGCTTTATATGTAGTCTTGTTCGATATGCCATGGCGCAGACGGCCGTTCGCGGACCAATATTGGGCGGGGAATGTATCCGCCCGCCATGGATCTGACCTCGCCCCACGTGCAAAAATGGTCAGACGCCGACCTCTTCTGGATTATCCAGAACGGCATCCGTCTGACGGGAATGCCCTCCTGGAAGGCGATCATCTCCGACGAGGATACCTGGAAACTCGTGCGTTTTACCC
>JACQNR010000061.1 GCA_016202975.1 Acidobacteriota bacterium | reverse complement strand
GGCCGGCGCCTTTCCGCTCCCCCTGTCGCTGCGCCCTATACGCTCCGCCCTCCGGGCTCCGCAGGGCATCGCACCAGCCGGAGCGGAAAGAAAGAGCACAGCACCAAGAAAAACCCTCAACCCCGGGAAAACAAAGAAGCAAGAGAGAGAAGCAGCACGGAGAATCAATAACTTAGGTGGGGCCAATTCAGATGATCAAAAGGGGCCAATCCAGGTTGACAAAACCATTCCTTGGAGGAACCGGAAGAAGTGTTACCTATGGAAGGTATAGAGCAAGTTCAATGCAAGAGGAAGAGGAGCCCGTTGTTCGTCCGGGAGAGACCGGAGGCACACAGGGCAGTTCTCCCTCATCGCGCCAGACTTCCCCAGCCCCGTAGGTCGTATGAGTGGTTGCCAATTCCCCCTTGCGTCGTGCGGATACTGGTCTGAAGCCAGCAGTTACGGGGCTGGTTGGTTGCTCATGCACATGGGCTGCCTTGAAAGTTTCGCATAACCCGTGAGTGGTTCACAGGTGAGCCTGTCGTGCTATGACCCTATAGTTCTGGGCTGCAATCCTCGCCCAACTGAGCGGACCTAAGCACAATCACTTGTCGGATCAGAATCGGCCCGGTCTTCGGCGCAGGGATTCTAACCATTCGGTGAAGATGAATCCCGATTGCATCAATAATGAATGATGAGCTCCATTCGCAATTCGTGGCTGCCGGGTCTCCGCATCGCTTCCTATAAGTCGCCATATGTTTATGTTTACGGACGTTTCCGCAGGGTCAGTCCGAGATTCCGGGCGGATGAGGGTGCACTCTTTAGGAATCAAGCGCGCAAGTGGTTTGTTTCCCGTAGAAACTGACGGCGCAAACGCGGTCATCTATTGGGAAGTTAACCAAACCACGAAAGGATCTACGCCCTCTTTCTTTCGGCGTGGGTTCGACCCATTCTCGTCAAATTGGGGGGCAAATCGTAACGATTCCTGCGGGACGCAGACGGTCCAATGGGTTTCAACTACCCCCCTTGCGTCCTCCCACCCTCCGGTAGGTTTCGAGAAATTGGCGCGGTTCACTACGGGCAAGATGGGAAAGTCACGCAGGCGGCGCAATGCCTCATCCAATGGCTGGTCAGGGTGAAGGTGTGGCAAACGACGGTCGGGCAGGACGCTACCAAGGGTCTCGCTTCCGGCATCTGATGCCCAACGCCGGAGATCACTCTTCATGAACCCGCTCCATTTGCCCCGCCTCTCTTCGACCAGAAGAAAAGGTTCCGGCGAATTCTCCACCCGTTGAATCGCATCCTTGACAAGATCGTCGCCGCGCAGAATCGGCGAATCGTAGGGTCGCATCGCATCCTCCACATTGAGGGCCTTTTCTTCGCGGCGTTCTTCCATCGAGGGAAGGTCCAGACCGTCTTGGCGGGAGAGCAGATCGAAGAGGGGAGTAGGCTGATAGTGGCGAGAAACCAAGTACGCGATGGTGTTGGAAATCATGACCGGGAGGATGATGGAATAATTTCCGCTGACCTCCAGGACCATAAATACCGACGTCATCGGTGCGCGAAGGAAACCAGCGAAGAGCGTCCCCATGCCCACCAAGGCGTATGCTCCGCTCGAGCCGGCCAGCCACGGGAAAAACCGATGCTCAATGCCGCCCACGGCGCCTCCAATCATGGCGCCGATGAACAGCGTCGGTGCGAACATTCCCCCCGGGGTTCCGCTGACAAATGAGAGGATGGTGGCGACTAACTTGAAGGCCGCGAGCAGCAAGAGCATGCGCCAGGTAAATTGGCCGTACATCGACTGGTCCATGAACTGGTATCCGGCACCCATGATCTGAGGCAACCAAATCCCGATCACCCCGATGAGGAATCCAGCCGCCGCCGACTGGAAATAGTGCGTCCATTGGGGAAGGCCCTTCAAACGTGGTCTCGCGTACCCGATCGCCTTCACGAAGACCAACGAAGTGACCCCTCCAATGACCCCCAGTGCGGAGTAGGCCAGGAGTTCCGCGGGATGGACGAGATGATAGACAGGTATCCGGAACAGCGGTTCGCCGCCCAGAAACCAGCGCGTGACCACGACACTCGACACAGCCGAGAGGATGACGGCTCCCAGGACGCCAGCGCTCCATCTTCCAATGACCTCTTCAATCACGAACAACACAGCAGATATGGGTGCATTGAAGGCCGCGGCCAGACCTGCCGCGGCACCTACCGGGGCGATCAGCCTGACGTTTTCGCGCGACAGGCGTAAACGTCGGCCCAGAGCAGAGGCGATGCCCGCGCCCATTTGCAGGGACGGGTCTTCAGGCCCCAGAGAATGCCCGCTTCCGATGGCCAGCGCGCATGTAAGAAACTTACCGACAACGGTGTTGAAAGGAATGTATCCGTCGTAGATGTATACAGCCGCCTTGGTCTGATTCACGCCGCTTCCCCGGACACGCCGAAAAAAACGCATGACAAGTAAGGCAACGACCAATCCGCCGAGTGTCGGCACCAACACCACTCGAGGTGCTGTGGGCGCTAGGCCGGAACCGAGAAGCCTGATGTGCGTCCAATCGATGGCGATGCGGAACAAGACCACGGCCAATCCGGAAACAAGACCAATGATGACTGCAAGCAGGAGGAAGAGTTGCTGTTCGCGGAGGGTCAACCCGCTGGTTCCCGCTGCAAACCACCCTTCGACTTTTCTCCAAATGCTTTTTCCCGGCGTGTCAGGAGAGCCAGGATTTGACGACGGGACGGTTGTGGGTGATGGGGTGCTCAAGGCCGTCCGCCCCCTTGTGTCTCAGCGAGAAGGACGAGCGCCAGGTCGAGCCCCTGAGGCGCGCCGCATTCCCGCTCGCATACCTTTTCGATGTCAAAGACCAAGTCCATCGCGGTCATGAGGAGGTCGGTGTCCCGGCCGAGAGTTTGCTCCCGCAACTGGGGCTTGAGTTTGATCGCCTGCGCATACACGCTCTGAAGCTCAATGTCACCTCCTGGGGCGGCGAGGTCCACCCCGCGCCGTTCCGCGCAACTCTGCAAACGAGTTGTCGCTTGAGAGAACGCTACCAGCGCGCGGCGAGCCCGCTCCCTGGGTGCCAGCCTGCGGCGGAAGGGGTCAACGTCGAGAATCGAACGTGATGTCTCAAGCATTCTCTCGACTTGTGGGAGTTGTGGGTTCTCCGCCAGGGCGCGACCCAGGTAGGTATTTGCATTTCGAAAGTCATTCAGTTTGAAATATGCCTGCCCGGCGCCAGCCAACGCGTCCACCAGATGGGGTTGAATATCCAAAGCCTTTTTGAAAAGCCCCAGCGCGGCATTATAATCGGCGGTCCTCAGCAGCAGAGTCCCCACATGCGTCTGCATCTCAGGGTCAGGCGGCAAGTCAGCGGAAAGCCCGATCAATTCTGACTCGGCTTGGGCCAGCTCGCCCCCCTTGATCAGAAATTCCGCGAGTTCGAGCCTTACCTCTCGACGTTGTTGGACAGGATCGTTGCCCCATTCGCCATAGATGGCGTTGTGATAGTAGCGTTGCGCGTCGAGCACACGACCCTGCTTGACCGCCAAACGGCCGAGCTCGAGATTGACGGTCCCGTTCCCGGGCTCTTCCTCCCAGAGGCTGAGGAGATACGCGCGGGCTTCCTCTTGACGGT
>JACQNR010000437.1 GCA_016202975.1 Acidobacteriota bacterium | reverse complement strand
GGCTGAGGAAATGCCACGCCGTGGAAGGCTTGTCAAATCAAGGCAAGCGAGGCCGTTGAGGGCCTCCCACCGCGCTTGGAAATCCCTCCTCCGGAGGGATTTCCACATTTCCTCAGCCAGGGCCGCGACGGAACGAGTTTTCGTGGGTGTCACCCATCATTCTGAACGAGAACACAGAGCAGGGCGGGTTCCGGAGCAGGTTAGAGGAACCCGATCAACGCGATCATGACGACCGCCTCGGAGCGAATGGCTTCGCCCCGCCCGACCGCGTCCACGCCCTCGCCGGTCTTGGCTTTGACGCTGATTTGATCCAGTTTGACGCCAAGGGCCGAGGCGAGTTTCTTTCGCATCTCGGGGATATGCGGGGAGAGCTTGGGGCGCTCGAGGCTGATGGTCGCGTCCGCGTTAACGATGACCCAGCCAGCATCTTTCAGAAGTTTTCGGGCGTGACGAAGAAATCGTAAACTCGATACGCCGTGCCACCTCGGCGACGTATCGGGAAAATGCGTTCCGATATCGCCGAGAGCGGCAGCGCCGAGCAGCGCGTCGCACACCGCGTGCGCCAGGGCGTCGCCGTCGGAATGTCCCACGGAGCCCTTCTCGAACGGTATGCGCACGCCGCCCAAAATCAGCTTCCGTCCCGCGGCCAGACGGTGAACGTCATGGCCAATGCCGATTCGGAAAGGATGAATTGAAGACTTGGTCGTGGCCTTATCTCTGCCCGGGCGCCTTTTCATCCTTCATCCCTCACACTTCAGACTTGATCTTGCCTTGTTCTTTTTCCTGCGCGATATACAGGCGGGCGAGCGGAAGATCGGAGGGCTTGGTTATTTTGATATTGCGGTCGGAGCCCATGATGACCGAAACGGTATGCCCAAGGCGCTCGACCAGGCTGGCCTCGTCGGTGCCGAAGAAGCCGTCGGCCTCGGCGCGCTGGACCGCTTCCTTGATGATTTCAAAGCGGAACGCCTGGGGCGTCTGCGCCAGCACGATGCGCTCGCGCGGAATGGTGCCGAGAATCAACTGGCGCTCCACCTGCTTCACGGTGTCCACGCTGGGGATACCAAGAATCGCCGCCCCGTCCTTTTGGGCTGCCTCCGTGACGCGCTGAATCAAGTGAAGATCGATGAAAGGGCGGACCGCGTCGTGGACGAGAACAATCTTGGTTTCCGCCGGGGCCTGGGCGAGCGCCCGGGCCACCGTCTCCTGTCGCGACGTGCCACCCGCCACCACCCGCACCGGCTTGGAAAACCGCTCGCGGTCGACTTCCATGCTGGCGCGTTCCATATCCTCCGGACGCACGCCGAGAATGATTTCTCTGACGGCATCCGTGGTCACGAACTTCCGCAAGGTGTGAATGAAAATGGGTACGCCTTCCAGCGAGAGGAATTGCTTGGGCGTTTCCCCGCCCATGCGCAGGCCTGCGCCTGCTGCCGGGATGATTGCGAGCACGCTCATTTCAGAAGCTCTTAGCCGTCAGCACTCAGGATATATTCAGATGATAACCTAAACCTGACAAGGGAAAAACCGCAGCAGCGCTTCCTACTGATGAACCACCTCGGGGCGCGGCCGGTCGTCGAATTTCCCGAATATCATTTTGCCGGCGGTGGTTTGAAGCACGCTGGTCACGGATATATCGATGGTTTTCGAGATCATTTTCCGTGCGTTATCCACCACCACCATGGTCCCGTCGTCGAGGTACGCGACGCCCTGGTTGTATTCCTTGCCTTCCTTGAGAATGAAAACGCGCATGATTTCGCCGGGCAGGACCACGGGTTTGAGCGCGTTGGCCAATTCATTGACGTTCAAAACTGGCACTCCCTGCAGCTGCGCGACTTTGTTGAGATTGAAATCGTTGGTGACAATTTTCCCTTCGTATTGCCGCGCCAGTTCGATGAGCTTCAAGTCCACTTCGCGGATGGCTGGAAAATCGTCCTCCACAATCTGGACCTGAATGGTTCCCATCTTCTGCATGCGCTGCAGGATGTCGAGCCCGCGGCGCCCCCGGTTGCGTTTGAGCGAGTCCGAAGAATCCGCGATCATCTGTAATTCGCGCAGCACGAATTGCGGAATGATCAGTAGCCCGTCGATAAAACCCGTCTCGCCGATGTCGGCAATTCGGCCGTCGATAATGACGCTGGTATCGAGAATCTTGTAATGCTTGCGCGACTGACGTTCCCCGGCAAATAGCCCCCCAAGGGCCGACAGATTGAGCAGATCGCCCTTATTCGCTCCCAGAACGAGACCCCCGTAGGTCATCAGAAACAAAAGCGTCACTTGAAAAAAGGAGAGCGAGTTCCTCTCAATAGCCGCCATGCTCAGCAAGTGCCCCATCATCAGGGCGCCGGCAATGCCCAGAATCGATCCGAACGCGGCGCCGATCAGACGCTTCAGGCTGGCTCGCTCAAGACGTAGCTCGAACCAAACGAAAAAAAGTGCGATTGCGGCCCCGAGCGCCCCGCCAGACCATGGAGAAACTTGAAATGGCTGTAAAAGATACGACGTGGCGGCCAGGGCGATGACAAAGAGCACCCGGACGACCACCATCTCCCAGGACATGGGTCGTGTCCTCCTATTCTCAGGGGCGCGTATACAGTTGTAGGATGAATGCCCCGCCCCTGAAAGGGCTTATAAACGTACAGCGTGAGTATAACACTGCAATGAAAAGGGGCAAAATGCCCTCTATTTTTGTTCCACCGGGTCAGGGCTGCAGGCCTGAAGCTTACTTGCTCGTCCGGGATTTGATAACAATGGGCGTGCCCGCGAAGCCAAACCGCTCCCGGATGCGATTTTCGAGGAAGCGCTCAAAGGAGAAGTGGAATTTTCCGCTCCGGTTCGTGAAGGCAATAAACGTAGGAGGAGCAGCCCCAACCTGGGTAAGGTAGAAAATGCGGAACGGCTTGCCGCCCGGGCTCGTGCCGCGGTCTAAGTCTGTTTCTTTCAAGAACTTCCTCATCTCGGCGGCGGTCAGGCGCTGACGGCGGGCCGCGGCCACATCCACGGTGGTTTTGAGCAGTTTGCTGATGCGGTTGCCGCGCAGCGCGGAGACGAACGCCACGGGGGCGTAATCCAGATACTTCATCCGGTCGCGAATCTTCCGTGTGAATTCCTCCATCGTATTGGGGCCTTTCTGAATGGCGTCCCACTTGTTCACGACGATAATGACCGACCGGTTGCTTTCGTGCGCGTAGCCGCCAATGTGCGTGTCGAGGGCGTTCACGCCCTCCTCGGCGTCGAGGACGAGCAGCGCCACGTCGGCGCGTTCCAGATGCCGGCGCGCCTGAATCACGCTGAGCTTCTCCGCCAGCAGTTTCGTCTTTCCTTTTCTGCGGATGCCCGCGGTGTCGATAAAGTGAAAGCGCTGTCCCTCGTGCTCGAATTCGGCATCTACGGCATCGCGTGTTGTGCCGGGAAGCGGCGTGACGATCGAGCGTTCTTCGCTCAAGATGCGGTTGAGCAGCGTCGATTTCCCGACGTTCGGCCGCCCGATGATTGCAACCTTGATGGTTTCGTCCGTAGCGCCGCCATTAAGGGCGGCATCCGATGCCGGGCTGAAGCCCGGCTCTACTTCGCGAATACCTTCTCCCGTTATCTTCGGAAAATCTTTCGTAACGTGACCAAGGAGGTCGTCCACGCCCAAACCGTGTTCGGCGGAAATAGGAAACAGGCCGCGTATCCCGAGGCGGTGAAACTCTGCCGCGAACGGCGAATGCTGAGCCATATCCACTTTGTTGACGGCGAGCGAAAGGGGTTTGCCCGTCTTGCGCAGCAGCGCGGCGAGTTCCTGGTCGAGCGGAACGATGCCTTGCCGCGCGTCCACCACCAGGACGAGGTGTGCGGCTTCTTCGATAGCGACGCGTGCCTGGCGGACGATTTCGGAGGGAATCAAATCCTGCTCGGCCGGAATCAAGCCCCCGGTATCGACCACCTCGAAGTTCTTGCCCATCCACTCGGCCTGAGCGTAAAGCCGGTCGCGCGTCATGCCGGGCTCGTTTCCGACCAGAGCTCGGCGCCGACCGCAGATCCGGTTGAAGAGCGTCGATTTGCCCACGTTGGGGCGGCCGAGAATGACCAGGCGTGGAAGTTTCATGCAAGTGCTGTGGCGCCTGTCAGTTACTGGCGATAAGTCAACTGACGAACGGCTCACTCAGCCGGGCTACACTGGCGCTGTGATATCCTTTCTTTTCGACTCTAACAGGAAATGACGAAACAAGAAACGCAGTCTTCGCCGTTCAAGGTGTAAAGCGAATGCGCTACTATCCCATTTTCCTGAACCTCGGCGGGCGGCGTGCAGTCGTTGTGGGCGGAGGCAAAGTAGCCGAGCGCAAGGTGCGCAAGCTGCTCCGCGCCGGCGCGCGCGTTCACGTCATCAGCCCGGAACTGACGCCGGGGCTGAAGAAGCCCTTGAGGCAGCGAAAGATTTCGGTCACGCCGCGCCGTTATCGGGCCGGAGACATTCGCAGCATGGCGAGAAAACATTCGGCCATTCTGGTCTTCGCGGCGACAAGCGACCCGGTCGCGCAGAGGGCGGTGCAGCGTGATGCGGCAGCCATCGGAGCGCTGGTCAATGTTGCTGACGATCCGGCACGATGCGATTTCATCGTCCCGGCGTCGATAATGCGCGGCAACATGCATGTCGCGATATCCACGTCCGGCACGGACCCGGCGCTCGCGAAGTGGCTCCGGAAGAGTCTGGGCGCAGAATTCAGAAAAATCAAAAGGCAAAGGGCAAAAGGCAAAAGTCAAAAGTGAAGCAACCTTCCATCATTCGGCGAGTTTCGAATTTCACATTTGCCTTTTGCCCTTTGAATTGCTCTTAAAACCATGGCCATAGCGACCAAGAAACCCGCAGAGAAGCCGCCGCTCGAAAAGATCTTTGGCCCACATGGCTGGCTGGCGCGCCATCATCCCCACTTTGAGTACCGCCGCAGCCAGCTGGAGATGGCGGAAGCGGTGGAGTCGGCGCTCGAGAATCGCCAGCACCTGATCGTCGAGGCGGGCACGGGGACGGGCAAAACGCTCGCTTACCTCGTTCCGATTCTGCGCTGCAGCGAGCGCGTCGTGGTCTCCACGGGAACGAAGAATCTTCAGGAACAGGTGTTCTTCAAGGACGTTCCATTTCTCAAGAAGCTTTTCCCGGAAATGCGCGTGACGCTCATGAAGGGCCGGCAGAATTACCTCTGTCGGCAGAAACTTTACGACATCGAAAAGCAGCCCGTGCTCTCCGGGATGGAAGAAGTGGACATGTACGCGCAAATCCGCGAATGGGAAAAGCATACCGAGAGCGGCGACCGGGCGGAACTTCAGAACTTGCGCGACACGAGCGAGCTCTGGTCGCGCATCGACGCGCGAGGCGAGGCCTGCACGGGGCAGAAGTGCAAGGAATTCGAGCGCTGCTTTATCACCCTGATGCATCAGCGGGCCGCAGAGTCGGACATCCTCATCGTGAACCACCACCTCTTCTTCGCGGATCTCGGCCTGCGTCAAATGGAATTTGCCAGCCTTTTGCCCGATTATGCCGCGATCGTATTTGACGAAGCTCATCAGATTGAAGATGTCGCCACGCAGTATTTTGGCGTCCAGATTTCGAATTACCGTGTGGAAGAACTGGCGCGCGATACCGAGGCGACGCTGCGCGCCAAGTCCCTCGAAGGCGCGGAGGTTCTCGGCGCGGTCGCCGACCTGCGCCACCGCGCGGACATCTTCTTCGACCTGTTTCCGGCCAAGGACGGCCGAAACGCTTTTCACAATCGCGAGCCATTCCTCCAAACGAATCGCGGCACCTACTCCTCACTTCTGAATGCGCTGGTGCGGCTGGCCTCCGAGCTCACTCGCCTGAAGGATCGCCCGGAAGAGATCAACAACCTGGCGCGGCGCGCCGAGGAACTGCGCCGGGGATTTGAGTTTGCGCTCGAAAGCAAGGAGCGAAACTTCGTTTACTGGTGGGAGCGCCGGGGCCGGGGAGTGTTTCTCGAGGTCTCGCCCATCGACGTCTCCGCGCTCATGCGCGAGCGGCTGTTCGACAAGGTTCCCGCCGTCGTGCTCACTTCCGCCACGCTTGCCGTGGCCGGAAACTTCGACTTTTTGAAAGCGCGGCTGGGCGTTCAGAACGCCAAGGAGAAGGTGCTGGAATCACACTTCGATTTCGGCGAGCAGGCGCTGCTCTATACTCCCGCCCACCTGCCCGATCCGCGCGAGCCGGATTTTCCGCGGCTTGCCTCGGAGGAAATCGTGCAGATTCTGAAGGCCACCCACGGGCGGGCCTTTGTGCTGTTCACTTCTTACCAGCAAATGCGCGAGATCTTCGAGCGTGTGCGTCCGCGCCTGCGCTATCCGATGCTGCTGCAGGGCACCGCGCCTCGCACGGCCCTCCTCGACCGGTTCCGCTCGACCCGTCACGCCGTTCTGTTCGCCACGAGCTCTTTCTGGCAAGGCGTGGACGTTCAGGGCCAGCAGCTGAGCGCGGTGATTATCGACCGCCTGCCCTTTGCCGTGCCCTCCGACCCGGTGGTGGCGGCTCGCATTCGCATGATCAATGAAGACGGCGGCAACGCGTTTACGGAGTATCAGACGCCGGAAGCGGTGATTGCGCTCAAGCAGGGCTTCGGCCGGCTCATCCGCAGCGAAACCGACCGCGGCGTGCTGGCCATTCTCGATCAGCGCATCGTCCGCAAGCCTTACGGCCGCGTCTTCTTTGCCAGCCTGCCCCATTACCGGCGCACCGACAAGCTGGAAGAGTTAAGGGCCTTTATGCGAGAATGTTGAGCACAGTGGTCAGTTGTGTGCCGTCTCTAGTTCTTTCGAGCCCGGAAACGTTGGGCAAAGGGTTTGCGACTGTGGAACAAGAGGAATTTAGATTACCTAGTCAAGACGACCGGCTTTTCACAGATGAAGGTCAACCTGAAGATATTGCGCGTGTTTTCCAGGTCAACTATTGGGTGTTTCTGCTAGGGTACAAGCGCGCGGGAGACATATTGGTAGAGGGACTGGAAAGGGGATACAAAAGCCCCGACCTGCTTATCTTCCCCGTTTTGTTCTTGTACCGGCACTACATCGAGCTTGCCTTGAAGCACGTCGTATATCTGGGCGACCAGCTTAAAGTTACCACTCCAAAGATTAGGAAGGTGCACGACCTTGCCGCCCTGTGGCGCGAGTGCCGAAAGGTCTTGGAACAGATCGACCAAGGCGACCTCAGCCAGCAGTTCGATGCGACTGAGACACTTCTTGTTGAGTTTACTTCATTGGACCCTTGGTCCTTTGTGACCCGATATCCAGAGCAGGCGAGGATATTCCCCGAGGGCTCCGTACCGAATAAGGTAAATCTAAAGCATGTCTCTGTAATCGTGGGGCGCATATCCAATCTGTTGGATGGTGCCGCTCAGGTTATCGAGAAGTTTTTGGAAGATAGTGCACATAATTAGGAAGGAAACATGTTCGAAGTTACGGTAGATTATTCATTCGCCGCGGGCCACGCCCTGCGGGGTTATAAAGGCAAGTGTGAAAACGTCCACGGCCACAACTACAAGATCTGCGTCACGGTGGCGGGCGAAAGACTGAACTCCACGGGCTTGCTGATCGACTTTATTGACCTTCGGGCCGCCCTCCGGGAGCTGGCGGAGCGCCTGGACCACCGTTTCATGAACGATATTCCACCCTTTGACGCGATCAACCCCTCGGCCGAAAATCTGGCCAAGTATTTTTCCGACGGGATCGATGCCCAGGTCCGCCCTCACGGGGTGCGCGTCGCCTCCGTGAAGGTGTGGGAAACCGATACGACCTCTGCCACTTTTATTCCCCCTGCCAGTTGATCAAGGGTCGCGGGTCATAGACCCGCGCTCCAGCCCGAGGGACACCTTCCCCTCCCCTGGAATCGTTGAAGGAAACCCCAAAAACCGCTATTGTAGTTTTGGCGAAACGGCCCTAATATTACTCGCCCGCACACTTATGAATACGGAAGCCAGTGTAGTTGAACTCGTGCTGGAGAGCGACCTCAAGAACGTGGAAGTCGCCGAAGAAGTGGCGCGGCGGGTTTCCGGGACCGCGGGCTTCGACGAGGAAGACCAGCACCGGATCGACATGGCGGTGCATGAGACGCTCATCAACGCCATCTGGCACGGCAACAAGAACGACCCGAGCAAGAGCGTCTGGCTGCGCTTTGAGATCTTTCGCGACCGCCTGGAAATTCGCGTGCGAGATCAGGGGAGCGGCTATGACCCGAAGGGCGTGCCCGATCCTCTCAAGGACGAAAACCTTCTGAATTCCTCGGGCCGCGGGATTTTTCTGATTCGCACGTTTATGGACGAATACCGGGTGGAAAGCCAGGCGGGGAAAGGCACCGAAGTCATTCTGGTCAAGCGATTGAACCCGAATCATTCATCAGATCAGTGAAGGAGGGAAGCACCGTGAGCATGAAAGCGACGTTGCGCCAGGTGGACGGCATCACCGTGGTCGACATGAGCGGCCGCATCACCCTGGGTGAAGGATGCACACAGTTGCGCGAATTGGTCCGCGACCAGCTGGGCAAGGGCAGCAAACATCTGTTGCTCAATCTTGCCGACGTGACTTATATCGACAGCTCCGGGATCGGCGAATTGGTCAGCGGTTTCACCACCGTCTCCAATCAGGGCGGCAAGCTGAAGCTTTTGAATCTGACCAAGAAAGTCCACGATCTCCTGCAGATCACCAAACTGTACACCGTTTTCGACGTTTACGACGATGAAGCCAAGGCGGTCGGCAGCTTCGGGAAAGCGGAAACCTAGGCCAAGCTCGTTGGAAAGGATCCAAGGTGGTTGGAGCGAGCGGGGAGACTCATGAGGCGCCGCCGGACGGCTCAAATGCTCCCCATCCCGGACATTTTTCCCGCGGCGAAGCGCACGTGAAGGCTTGCCGCTTCTGACCACCCAGGGGCCATGGCGAAGAACGTATATTATTTCCAGCCCTCCGCTCTCGGCAAAGTCCTGAGGCAGCTGCCGGGACCCTACCGAGTGGGCGCGCTGAAACGGGACCCGAAGGCGCCGGCGGAGTGGAACTCCCCCGCCGTCCTGGTCGCCGACGCGCGCGAGGATGACCTTCGCAGCTTACAGAAATGCACCCCCGCTGCGGGTGAGTGGCGGCTCATCTATCTCCAGGACAGCCCCAGCGTCGCTCGGGGCCGTCTGGATGCGCGTATTTTTGCGATTCTTCCCCGCCAGGTTCCTAAGGCCATGTTGGCGAAGGCCATTGATAGCGCCTTCGATACGCTTCGTGTCGAGGAGGACCGCAGGCGCACGGGCCAGCAACTTCGACTCGTCGTGGGGGAACTGGAGACGCTCAACCGCATTGGCGTGGCGCTCTCCACGGAGCGGAACACCGACGCCCTGCTGGAACTGATTCTCACCAAGAGCCGCGAAATCACAGGATGCGACGCGGGCTCGCTCTACCTCGCGGAGGAAAAATCGAACGGCGCCAAGCACCTGGTCTTCAAGCTGACCCAAAGCGACAGCCATTCCGTCCCCTTCCGGCAGTTCACTCTACCCATTGACACGCGAAGCATCGCGGGTTACGCCGCCTCGACGGGGAAGATCCTGAATATCAAGGATGCCTACCGCATCCGCAACCTGCCCTTCCGCCTGAACCGCGATTTTGATGAGCGCTTCAGGTACCGCACCAAATCCATGCTTGTTGTGCCGATGAAGACGCAGAAGGATGAAGTCATCGGCGTGCTGCAACTCATCAACGCCAAACGCGACCCGACCGTAAAGCTCCTCTCGCGGGAAATCGTCCATCGCGAGGTGGTTCCGTTTTCCGAGCGGAGCCAGGAGCTAGCCTCGTCACTTGCCAGCCAGGCCGCCGTGTCGCTTGAAAACAACCTGCTGTACCGCGAAATCGAAAACTTGTTTGAGGGATTCGTGCGCGCCTCGGTGCTCGCCATCGAGTCCCGCGACCCCACCACCTTCGGGCATTCCGAGCGCGTGGCCAAGCTCACCGTGGGCCTGGCGGATGCGGTGGACCGGACAGATTCCGGGCCTTACAAGGACATCAATTTTACCCGCCAGGACATCCGCGAAATCCGCTATGCGTCGATCCTCCACGACTTCGGCAAGGTCGGGGTTCGCGAAGAAGT
>JACQNR010000438.1 GCA_016202975.1 Acidobacteriota bacterium | reverse complement strand
TATCGACGCCGTGCACTACGCGCCGCACGGGGCGATCGACGTCCGCGCGCTGGATTGCGATTTCCTGACTTGCTCTTCCTATAAATTCTTCGGGCCGCACTGCGGCGTGCTTTATGGCAAGCGCGAGCACCTGGAGAAGCTGCGTCCTTACAAGGTTCGCCCGGCGCCGGAGAAAATCCCCGATCGCTGGGAAACCGGCACGCAGAATCACGAAGGTCAGGCCGGCGTCGTTGCGGCAATCAATTACCTTGCGGAATTGGGTCGGCGTACATCTCCACAGGCTGCGGGCCGGCGCGCTCAGCTCCTTGCCGCCTACGACGCCATTCGCGTCTACGAGCGCAGTCTCTCGGAACATCTGATTCGAGGGTTGCTGGCCATCCCCGGGCTCACCTTCTATGGCATCCGCGAGCCCGAGCGTTTTGAACTTCGCACACCCACAGTCGGCATTCGGATGAAACGCCAAACGCCGCGCCAGCTCGCCGAATATCTCGGCGAGCGCGGCTTCTTTACCTGGGACGGCAATTACTACGCCATCAACCTGACGGAGCGCCTGGGCGTGGAAGCAGGCGGCGGCATGCTTCGCATCGGCCTCGCACACTACAACACTGTCGAGGAAATCGAGCGCCTGCTCGCGGCTCTTGGTGAACTCAAGCCGTAGGGGCACGGCGCGCCGTGCCCCCATTGACTTCGTGAAATCCCGAAGGGGAGGGCCTCGCACTCCCGCAGCGAACGGCCGACGCGGTCCTCCCCCCTTGCGCGCCTCTGAAAGCAGGTCAATAATTCCACTCGACTCCGTTGAGAGGTGAAGACCTTATGAAGCGTCATTTGCTCTGCGTCCTGGTTCTCGGAATTGCACTCGCAACGACAGCACTTGCGGCCGATCGGTTCGACGTCACGATCGAGCGCGGCGTCGCAGTCAAAATGCGCGACGGCGTAACGCTCCGTGCGGACATCTATCGTCCGAAAGCCGAGGGGAAATTCCCGGTGTTGCTCCAGCGCACACCCTATGACAAGCGGGGCGCGGTGGACTTCGGCCCGAATGCGGCGGCACGCGGCTACGTGGTGATTGTCCAAGACGTGCGCGGGCGCTATACCTCGGAAGGTGAGTGGTACACGTTCAAAGACGAATCCAACGACGGCTACGACACGGTGGAGTGGGCTGCGGCGCTGCCTTACTCGGACGGTAAGGTGGGTATGTTCGGCGCTTCATACAATGGCGCCACGCAGATGCTCGCGGCCATCGCTGCCCCGCCCCATCTGGCAGGAGTTTTTCCCGACGTAACGGCCTCGAACTACCACGAGAACTGGACCTACCAGGGCGGAGCGTTCGAGCAGTGGTTCAATGAATCGTGGACTTCGGGTTCGCTGGCTCAGGACACGCACGACCGGTTCGTTCGGGAAAATTCCAACGCTTTGCTTTGGGTCGGGAAATTGCCCCTGTCGAAGTACCCGTTGCTTAACCTGGGGACCTCTGAAGGCCTGGCGCCGTACTTCACCGACTGGCTCGCCCATCCGAACTACGACGATTACTGGAGGCAATGGTCCATCGAGGAGCACTTTGCGAACGTCACGGTGCCCGCCTACCACGTGGCGGCGTGGTACGACATCTTTCAGGGAGGGTCGCTGCGGAACTACGTGGGCATTAAGGCCCACGGTGGGAGCGAGGCCGCGCGCAACGGGCAGCGCTTGCTGGTGATCATTGGCGGTCACGCGGGCCGCGGAAGAAAGATCGGCGAGGTCGATTTCGGACCCGAGGCGGATTTGGACCTCAATGCCATCATGATGCGCTGGTACGATTTCCTGTTGAAAGGGGCTGCCAACGGCATAGCCAGCGAGAAACCCGTCAAAATATTTGTGATGGGCGCAAACCAGTGGCGCGAGGAGGCAGAATGGCCCCTCGCGCGCGCCCATGCGACGCGCTATTTCCTCCACTCCGCCGGCAAGGCAAACTCGCTTTCCGGTGACGGGGCGCTCACAACCACCAGCCCGCAAGCAGAGCCTGCCGATCACTTCATTTATGACCCGGCCGAACCCGTGCCCACCATCGGCGGACCGCTCTGCTGCGACAGCGCACATCTTGCACCCGGCCCGCGAGATCAGCGTCCCGCGGAGGCGCGCGATGATGTCCTTGTGTTTACCACGCCGGCGTTCAAAGAGGATTTCGAGGTCACCGGCCCGGTAAGTGTGGAGCTCTTCGCTAGCTCCTCCGCCGTCGATACGGACTTCACCGGCAAGCTCGTCGATGTATGGCCCACCGGCTTTGCCCAGAACCTCACGGAGGGAATCCTGCGCGCGCGCTATCGCAACTCGAAGGAGAAACCCGAATTCCTGAACCCGGGTGAGGCGTACAAACTGATTCTCGATCTCTGGGCCACCAGCAATGTCTTCAAGGCGGGCCATCGGTTGCGCCTCGAGATTTCCAGCTCCAACTTCCCGCGCTTCGACCGAAACCTGAATACGGGAGAGGATCCCGGGAGTTCGACACGCATGGTCAAGGCGTCGAATACCATCTACCACGACCGGGAGCACCCGTCGGCGCTCGTGCTTCCTGTGGTGACGCGGTAGCTGCCGCACTGCAGGATGATCTTGAGTCTCACCATGACGCCGCCCGAATGCAAAGCGGGCCTTACGACGGTATCAGAGCCGCCGGCCAGCTAGCCTGCGCTGAGCCTGGGCGAGCACCTCGGGCGTCGGAGAGTTTTCAGTTTGCTTTAACATGAGTCCAATAATTGAACGAATAAGCGTCGTGTTTTCTGGCAGTTAACTGGCTGATCGCCCTGTTAGGGCTATTGGCACATGGGCCGCGCCCATCCGCTGCGCCCTCCATTGCCAAAATTATTCTGACGCAGAGCCGTAGGGCATAACATTTCTCGTCATACTGGGGATGAATGGAGGAAACGGTAATGAAAAAACGGCCCGAGAAACCACCCGTTGCCCCCGCACCGAAATGTGATTGCACCTGCACGCAATGCGACATCGGGGCGCATTGTTGCGATCTCCGGAAGAGCTGTTACCATCTGCGGTGGGGCGATCTGTCAAGAAAAAAGAACTAGGAGTGAACTGGGTGCAGGGAAGCGGGCGTTTCGGCGCGTTTCTCTATGCGCTGCTTCTCGGCCCACTCAGCGAACAACTTCTCAAATTCGGTGGGAGAATAGACACCCTTCTGGATCAAGAGGGTGTTCATGGCATAGACGGTTGCTTTGAACCGCTCGTCCCTGGATAGCGAGTCTAGAGCTTCTTGGAATGACATAACGCACCCCTTTAAGAAAGGCTACCGGAAGACTACACGTTCGTCGCGAAATTTTCAATCACCTTTGCTGTCACTGCTTCACCCAACTTGACACCTCCCAGAACCCGTAGCCATAATGACGGCTCACCATTTCATCGCATCAGACTTCTGCTCGACCAAGGAGCCGATTCATGAAAACCTACTTTGATTCCGACGCCTCACTTGATCCCCTGCGCAATCAAACCCTCGCCATCATTGGCTACGGAAATCAGGGGCGCGCGCAGGCGCTGAACCT
>JACQNR010000443.1 GCA_016202975.1 Acidobacteriota bacterium | reverse complement strand
TGGTTAGGTTCAAGCTCGCTCGCCTGCGCTACTTTGACATATTCGGGCATGCTAGCCTCCTCGATCGCTCAACTTTCCTGCGGCGTGCTGTCCTGTCAGGATTGGTGAAGACCCTCGACGCCCTCACTGTCCCGGTTGCAGTGCGGAGAAATATACGCTCGCCCAGCGGGTCACGACCTATCCAGCCCCTGGCTTGAAATAGTCGGCATTGACTTGGGTATAGTTGGCCCACTTCTCTGGCAAATCCTCTAGCGGGAAAATGGCCGTCACTGGGCACACTGGCACGCAGGCTCCGCAATCGATGCACTCCTCGGGGTGGATGTAAAGGTGGGGCACTTCGTCGAAGTTTTTTGTCCCTTGGTTCTCTGGCCCGCCGTGATACTCGCGATTCTTAGCCGGGTGGATGCAATCAACCGGGCACACATCGACGCAAGCGGTATCTTTGGTTCCTATGCACGGTTCGGCTATTACGTATGCCATGGCAGCCTCACCTCCCTTTCCTTTTTCGATTGCTTTGCTTTTTCATGGCGAGAATTCCGTACAGAAGCCGCTCCTTCTCTGCGCTACTGATCTGTAAATCCTTAATGCGTTTTTCATGGTTGCGACGATAATGATTAAAGACATCTCCAAGGGCCGGAAATTGTCGAACCAGACTTGGGATTTCGTCGTACACAGAGACACAGATCGGCCTGCCGTGTGGACTTCGGGCCGCTCCTCCACTGGCAGGGATTCCGGTGCCATGCATACGAGCCAAGATACCGGGATCGATAAAAACTGAAGGGAGCCACTCTTTGCCTTCTTTTTCCCCTTGCGTCTGATCATCGTTTGAGATGTCAAAATGTGAGCGCGTCACTTTTTCCGTCACCCCGAACCTTGTTATAAGGCCTTTCATCGGAGGCAACATAACAAATCTACGAAGGCTTTGTCAACTAAACACTTTTATAACTGTTTTATTGACAAAACTAAAGGAGAGGGGCTAGACTGACCGCATGAATACCGGAAGCCAGCCGACGCCAGCCGAGATCAAGGTTCTACACCATCTGAAGCGGGTGCGGGCCTCCGGGGCGAAGCAAATCGCTACTTTTTTGAACGTGACTCCAGTGGCGGTACGTCAGCATCTTGCGCTGCTGGAAAAGGCGGGCGTGGTATCCACCAGCCTTGACCGACGCCCCACCGGACGTCCCGCCTATCTTTATTCGCTTACCGATAAAGCTGGGGCGTTTTTCCCCAACGAATACGCGGATTTTGTAAATCGCCTACTTGGGGCCCTAGTTCAGCTGGACGGGGAAGAAAAGGTTGTAGCCATCTTCAAACAGATGAAGAAAAATGCGGTAACCCAACATGCTCCCCGAATGGCGGGAAAGAGTTTCCAGGAACGTGTAGCTGAAATGGCGAAAATACAAAGCGAGTCCGGCTACATGGCCGAATGGAAACAACTGGATCACCGCACGTTCCAGATTACTGAGCACAACTGCGCCATTGCCCGTGTCGCGCACCAATGTCAACATGCTTGCATGTGCGAACTGGCCATCTTCCGAGCGCTCCTTCAGGCCACCGTGAACCGGCAAGAGCATATAATTGCCGGCGATCCCTGTTGTCGATACATAGTTCAGTCGCGACAAGCGCGCAAGCCAGCCAAGGAGCGAAGATGGCAATCGTCTAGAACTCGAGCTAGGTGATCTCTCGTTATGGTCTGTCGTCCCATCCACGCGGGGTTTGATCGGCAACCCACGCGCCGCGCCCGCCGTGAATAACATCTGCGCTATCCACGACACCGACAAGTACGAGGATTAGCCCTTCGTCATTTTGGAGTTGCTGGAGGTGACCCATGAGCCCCAAATTAATCCAGAATGACAACTCCTGCCGCACTGAAACCGTGCCTGGCTTCCCTGTCGCCTTCACTTCTTACGGGCTCGGCTCCACCTACTGTGCCAAGATGGAAATTCATCTTCCCGGGGCGGGTGCGCGCCTCGCCGCAGCAGCAGACATCACGCGCGAGGCTGTCGAAGACAAGGTCCTGCCGGTGGCGCGCCGCCGTGGTCGTTTTCGAACTTCTTGAACGAATCGCGGATCGTCACCTCCTGGCAAGTTTTCCGCCACCGGGACCAGAACTTGTCCTGAGTCGTGACCTGAGAAACGGGCACGGCCCGAAGGCCCCGCGGGGCCTGTACGTCCGCGGCCAATCCCCAAATCGTGCACGCGCGAGAAGCGTGCTCACGCACAACAAACTTGAATGGGTTTCGAGCTCATGATGAATGCGTCCCACTATGAGTTCAAAACTTCCCTCATTGCGGCGGCGGTGAGTGCGCAGGCCTGGTCGATGGGTTTCGAACGCAAGGCGGCGTTAAACGGCTCGGCGTGCACGGCACCGTCGTAGCCAATCTTTCTCAAGCTCTCCAGGAAGGGCTGGATGGGAATCACGTCGGTCGCGCCCGGAAGCTCGCGCGAAAGGTCCATCTGCTGGTCCAGCGTCAGTCCGGCGGGCGCGTCGTTCAGGTCTACGGTAACTACCTCTTCGCCACGGAGGGTCAGGATGTCTTGGGGAGTCTCCTCGGCGTTGAACCAATGATAGGAATCGAGCTGAACTCCCATGTTGCTCGACCCGATAGCGACAATCAGCTCGCGGATTTCGCTGAGGGTGTGCACAAAGGGATGGCGCTGACTCCGCCACACTGTGCGCGGGCCAACGTATTCCAGCCCAAACTTCTGCCCGTGATCCTTGAGGATTTCCGCGACTTCGCGCAGACGCTGCGCGTGCAGCCGAAAATTCTGCAGATAAGTAAGCTCCTGGTGTGCCGACATAATATAGGTGCTCACCCTCGAGACCCCAGCCTTTTGTAATAAAGCGGCGACGTCGGGCAATTTCGCCAAACCATCGTGGAACATGGATTCGTCCTTGCGAAACTCCACCGGCAAACTGGCGGCGCCTAGCTTCAGTTTCTTAGCCCTCAAGTCGTCCAGCAGGCGCTTCAGATCATCATCAGCCAAGCTCGCGAAGTACGCCGCGTCCGGATCGATGCCCTCGAATCCGTGCTTCACGGCCAGATTCATCGCATCAGTGAAACTGGCCCTGAAGCCAATCCGGCCCAGGCTGAGAAGGATGTAGAATTTCCGCGCCGGAACCTCATCCGTCGTCGCTGCTATTGTTGCGGGCTGCGCCAGCGCCGCCGCTCCCAGGCCCACTGACGCCATGAATTGCCGCCTGCCGAATCGGTTGATGGCCATTCCGCCTCTCACCTCCGGTTTCTTCCTACGCGCGCATCATAGGCAGTGCACCGGATCAAGTCAATCAGGGAGTGGTTGGTTGGGCGGTGGTCCCGCGACGATTTCGAATTGCTCACAGGTTCGTTTCTGCGCCGTTGTCCACAGGGTTTTCCGGAGCTCACCGCCTTCGCATCTTTTTTTTACCGACCCTTTCATCTGCCCCGACTGCACCACCGATTACCAAGGAAAATAGTATGTTCGTGTGGGCACATGCCTGGCATTGACTGGTAGCGGGCCTGGAAATACACGGTTGAGAGTTCTTGGCCCGTAAGTCCGCGAAGAGGGTGCGGATCCGCTCCGATCTATTTTCTATCAGCGAACCGCGAAAGCGCGATCTGACATAAAATTAGGTGATCGCCGCAGTTGACAGCGCGGCAAATGTAGTTCAGAATAACAATATATGGCTCAGATGACTGCCCCGGTTGGCGTTTTGACGCCCCAAGCTGCATCCTGTCGTTTAGTCGTTCGAAGAGATAAGACACCCGCCGAAGTATTACAGTTCGTAGTTTCAGGTCTGGAGATGGGTCAGCAGGTCGTCGTTCTGGCCGGTCCCCGCTGTCTGAAAGATCTGACGCATAGCCTCAACCAGGCAGGGCTGAAGGCGGAGTCGTTGATTCGCAACGGACGGCTGGTTTGCCTTACCGCACCGGATTGCCTGGCGCAACTCACCGATCCGGAGCAAATCACCCAGCGCGGACCGCTCCGGCGCACGAGTTCCCTGATCCGCTGGGTGACCGATTGGTCGTGGGCTTACTCCAACGGCACGCCCCCGGCAACGATTTTGGGCTATCAACGCGTCGTACACGATTTTGTTCGATCGCTGACGGCCGTATCCATGTGCACGGTTCATTGCGCCGAGGCGGAACGATCCTCCCTGCTCGCCATGCTGGCCGATCACCGTCGCGCCGCGCGTCCGGCACGCCTCCAAGCCTGAGGCATTAGCAGGTTGATGAAAAAGTCGAAAAAACGCTTGTTTTGCCGTACTTTAACAATCGTAAGTTCCTTGTTTTCAGCATAGGCTATATCCCTAGTCAGCA
>JACQNR010000442.1 GCA_016202975.1 Acidobacteriota bacterium | reverse complement strand
AGTGCGTGCCTTCTTCAAAGGTGAGGTGGAGCGGGCCGCGCAACCCGCTGAGAAGATCCAGAATCGCCCCCGCCTGCGTCGCCAGAATCGATTGCATCACCAGCTTGCCCTCGGCGTCCACCCCCGCCGGGATGCGACACTAGGCTAGGCAGACTAGCCTCCCATGTCAAGGTCCGTCGTGCCGCGGATGATGGCGCATTCTCCCGCAGCGGCGCCCCGATCGAAATCACGCGTGTTATGACGGGGAAGGCTGGCCGCGGCCCGCGCTGAAGAGTTGCCGGTTCTTTTCCCAGCGCGAGCGCATTTGCTCACTGATTCGGCCGAATTCCGGGTTCGACCGGAGTTTGTCGAAATTCTTGTCGCGCTCAAGCCACGGGTAGTTCTCGTTGCCCAACTCAACGGCCCGGTGAAGCCAGGGAAGCGCCTGCGGGCCGTCCCCGAGCGCCGCATACAAGCTCGCCATCCAGTAGGCCAGTTCCGGGATAATGACTTCCTGGGGACGCATGCGGAGAATCAGGGAGTCAATCTTGTTGCGTTGGCCCCGAGCCGCGTAAGTGAAACCTGCAAAGCACAGCAGGTATTTCTCCTGGATCTCCCCCGTGGAAACGCGCTCCGCGAGCGGTTCCGACTCTCCCAGCCTCCCCTGATAGTAAAATAGCAGGGCCAGCGTGGCTTCCGCTTCTCGCTGGTCGGTGCTCACGGCCACCATCTGGCGGAGGATCTCTTCGGAGTCGGGGAACCTTCCCTGGTAAAGGAGAGCCCTCGCCAGCATCAACTGCGCGACGCGCACCCCAGGATTCAACTGCAAGCTGCGGCGCAGAACCTCTTCCGCTTCCTCCAGCAACCCAGCCTGCATGTAAGCATGCCCGAGAGCATCCAGCGCCGAGTCCAGGTTGGGCGCGAGACTTACGGCGCGGCGGAGCGTCTGGATGGCTTCTCGATTTTGCGTCTGAAGAGCCTGGGCCATGCCCAGGGCCAGATAAGCCTCCGCCAACCGGGGGTCGAGCACGACGGCGCGTTCCGCCGCTCTTGCGCCCCGGGCGGCATACTCGCGTGAACTCCCCACGAAGTTCCCTGCCTCCAGGACGTATGCCACGCTCAACAGGGCGTAAGCCTGGGCGAACTTTGGGTCCATGGCGATTGCCTTCTCCGCCAGAGCACGGATCCTCTGAAGGCTCTCACGCCTCGGTCGCATCAAGTATTCGGTCGCGACGTAGCGTCCTTCCACGTACAGGTTGTAAGCCTTCGGTGACTCCGTCATGGGGGCCGTCATCGACTCGTGCTCGGCCTGAGAGACCTCAACGTTCAGCCCCTCGACCACCTTCTGAGCCACTTCATCCTGAAATTTAAGCATGTCATTGCCGCGCAGGTCGTAGCGGCCGGCCCAGCGCGTCGTCCGGTTTTCGCGGTCGATCAGCTGCACCGATACGCGGAGCACGCCCCCCGCCCGCTGGAAGTTCCCATCCAGCACCGAGTCGACTTCCAGTTCCTTGGCGGCCTGGGCCGGGTCGGTGTTTGACTCGACATATCGGAGGACCGAACTGGTGGGCCGGACGGCAAGGTTCTGCAGGCCCGCCATGCGACTGATGATGGCGTCCGCCATCCCGATGCCCCACGACTCGCTTCCGGTCTTGCCGCTCAGATCCCGGAACGGCAGAACCGCCACCGTTCGTGTGGTGGCCTTGGGGGCGGGCGCGGCGACCGCTGGGGGAGGGGCAACGGGCTTCCAGCGATTCTGCCAGAAGGGCACAGCGACGAATACGGCTATCAGCGTCACCAGTGAGCCTCCCGCGGCGGCCAGCAGGCGGCCGAGACGACCGGGGGGCGGAGCGAAAACCGTCCTGGCCGACTGGGAAGAATCCGTGTCGCGTTTCAGTTGCTTCAATTCCGCCCGAAGCTCCGCCGCCGAAGCGTAGCGCTGGTCGCGGTCCTTCCGCAGAAGCCGGAGGACGATCCTGTCCACTTCCGCGGGCAGAAGCGGGTTGTGCGCGGTCGGCGGCGCCGGGTCGCGGTTGAGAATGGAGTCGAATATCACTCCGGGCGTGCTGGCTTCGAACGGGTGGCGGCCCGTGGCCATCTCGTAAAGCACCACGCCGAGGGAAAACAGGTCGGTACGCCCGTCAAGCTCTTCGCCGCGCGCCTGCTCCGGTGACATATAGGCCACAGTGCCGAGCGGGGCGCCGGTCAGGGTAAGGTGCATGCCCACGGTCGGGGAATCCGGGTTGGCCGAGGAGGGAGTCTTCGCGGGATCGATCTTGGCCAGCCCGAAATCCAAAATCTTGGCTTGCGCCGTCCCGCCTCGCGGAATGATGAATATATTTCCGGGCTTGATATCGCGGTGGATAATTCCCTTGTTGTGCGCCGCGTCCAGGGCGTCCGTGAGTTGAATGGCCAGGTCGAGCAACTGATCGGTCTCAAAAGGCCCGGGGATGGGTCGCGGCTCATCCGCCGTATCCGCCTTGCTTCGTTGTTGCTGCGCGGCCGCAATGCCGGAGGCGACGCGCTTGCTGAGCGTTTCGCCTTCCAGCAGTTCCATGGCGATGAAGGGCTTCCCGTCGTGTTCATCGACCTCGTAAATGGTGCTGATGTTAGGATGATTGAGCGCCGAGGCCGCCCGCGCTTCACGCTGGAAGCGCTGAAGAAACAAGGAGTCCCCGGCCAGCGCGTCGGGGAGAAATTTGAGCGCCACCATCCGGCCCAGGCGCGTGTCCTCGGCCTTGAAGACAACACCCATCCCCCCGCCGCCCAGCTTGTCCAGTATCCGGTAGTGTGAAATGGTCTGGCCTGTCAAACTCGGTTACCCTTTAACAGTTAAGATCTCGGGGATACCTTTTGGATTCATCATAGGCGGTTGCGGTTCAGGGAATCAAGTCCCGTTCCTTGGGTCGCCCTGGCTATAAGCCTGGTTTTTTTGCTGAAATTATGGTGGCGCAAACAGCCGAAATCCCGTATAATAGTCCTGCTTGATCAGTTTTTGTGACCCTGGAACAGTTGCAAAGCGGCCACAGAATCGTCGATTTTGTGGCTGTTGTTTTTTGTGGCGAGTGGTTGCGAAGGCCGAACAAGAAATTTCAATGAACAAGAGGTATGAAGTACAACATGGAAAAAGAACAAGGAAAAGTGAAGTGGTTTAACGACGCAAAGGGGTACGGATTCATTCAGCGCGCAAGCGGCGAAGATGTCTTCGTGCACCACTCGGCAATCCAGGCTACTGGGTTCAAGTCCTTGGCCGAAGGTGAGTCGGTGGAATTCACCGTCACCAAAGGTCCCAAGGGTTTCCAGGCTGAAAACGTTGTGAAACTCTGATTCGGCAAGCGAGGCTTCCCGATCCGATCGGGAAGCCTCACCTTCGCTCTTATCCCTTTCATAGGTTGATCATGACCATCCAATACCTGGGATTCCAGCTCAAACCTCGCGGCAGGGACTACAACTACCGCGTCGTTGATCCGAAGACCGAAACTCGTGAGTTTACCCTCACGATTTCGAATCAGGCGTTCCTCGCCCGGCAAGTTCCGTACCAGGACGCCGCCGACCTCTGTTACCAGAAGCTGCGCAAAGACCTCGCCGCTGAAACTCCCGAGAGCCCCATCCCCCGCCATCACACCGTTTCCAGCGAGGAGCTCGACGAATACCGCACCCGGCACCGCCCGTCGCGCAAGCACTAACAGGATGCTGCAAAACGGATGATTTTTGAGATGCGGATGCGATCGAGCGCGAAAAAACAAGGCAGTGGAGTCGGGCACGATACTTCTCGTCGCTCTATTTTGCCT
>JACQNR010000436.1 GCA_016202975.1 Acidobacteriota bacterium | reverse complement strand
TTTTCATGGGGACCTGAAGTTTGACCGCCTCTTCGCGCCGCTGGCTTCCGCAAAGCTATTCGCGCCCATCCTGCGTCCCGGCAAAATCATCTGCGTCGGGCGCAACTACGCCGAGCACGCGCGCGAGCGCGGCGGCGAGGTCCCCACGCACCCAATCTTTTTCCTGAAATCCCAAAACACCATCTCCGGGCCGGGCGACGCGATTGTGATTCCGCCGGTCACGAGCCAGGTGGATTATGAAGCCGAGATGGCTGTGGTGATCGGGAAAGGCGGAAAGAATATTCCCCAGGACAAAGCCTACGAGCACGTTGCCGGCTATATGTGCATGAACGACGTCAGCGCGCGCGACCTGCAAAACGCCGACAAGCAGTGGTTCCGCGGCAAGAGTTGCGACACGTTCGCGCCCATCGGCCCGTGGATCGTCACCAAGGACGAAATTCCCGACCCGCACCAACTCCGCATCTCGCTCACCCTGAACGGCGAGACGATGCAGGACTCGAATACCGGCAACATGATCTTTTCCATTCCGTTTCTGGTGAGCTACCTCTCACGCACACTGACCTGGGAGGCCGGCGATATTCTCTCAACCGGCACGCCCGAAGGCGTGGGCGCCCACCGCACGCCTCCCATGTTTATGAAATCTGGCGACACCGTCAGCGTTACCGTCGAGAAAATCGGGACGCTGACCAACCCCGTCGCCGGGGTGTAGCGACTTCCGAGCGCATCTGCAATATTGTCCTCCTGAGCGAAGCGAAGGATCTGCAGTGGTTTGAAGCCCACGGGGAAAGCAGCTTCTTCGCTGTGCTCAGAATGACAAAGTGCGACCAGGGAAGGATCGATAGGCTTCCGTCGCCCGCGCCCCAGCCCCTTGCATCGAGAGGCTACATGTGCTAGCCTACATGACGCGCCATCCGGGCCCGTCCCAGGGGCTCCACGATTGCACCAGGCCGGGGGGTGGGTGGAAGTGTAAAACTCAAAAACTCGAGGAACGAAGCCAGGATGTTGTTGAAAACAAAGGACAGTGACAAGTAACGAGTGACGAGCGGGAAAGGCGGGAAGCAAGGCGTCAGCGGCCGGAAGGTGGCTTAACGACGGCCCAGCTCCGATGGGAATCGGGCCGCCTCACGCCAAGGCGCAAAGGACTCGGGTTGATTTGCGGGCTTTGCGCCTCTGCGTGAAACAACAGCCTCCGCCGCGCCTTGACGCTCTTGCGTTCCGTCGCGTAGCATGAAGGTTTGGGCTTCTCTCGAAATTCCACGCTGCAGGGCACAGGGCGCATGATCGACCGAATTACGGTTCGCGGAGCACGCCAGCACAATCTGAAGAACATCAACGTGGAGATTCCGCGCCACACGCTCACGGTGGTGACGGGCCTTTCCGGCTCGGGCAAGTCGAGCCTGGCGTTCGACATCATCTACGCCGAAGGGCAGCGCCGCTACGTCCAGACGCTTTCCGCCTACGCGCGGCAGTTTCTCGACCAGATGGAGCGGCCGGATGTGGACTCGATCGAGGGCCTGAGCCCCGCGATTTCCATCGAGCAGAAAACCACCAGCCGCAGCCCGCGCTCGACCGTGGGGACGATCACCGAGATTTACGATTACCTCCGCCTGCTTTACTCCTCCATCGGTGTTCCGCATTGCCACCGCTGCGGCCGGCCCATCGCGCGGCAGACGACCGAGCAGATTGTCGCCTCCATCATGGCCCTGATGGGAGCGGAGAAGACCAAAGACGGCGAAAACGCCGAGCGCATCATGATCCTCGCTCCGGTGGTGCGCGGGCGCAAGGGAGAATTCCGCAAGCTTTTTGAAGATTTGAGCAAGGAAGGATTCGTTCGCGTTCGCGTCGACGGCCAGCTTCGCCAGCTGGAAGAGGAGATCAAGCTCGATCGTCGCAAGAATCACACCATCGAAATCGTCGTTGACCGGCTTCTGCTCAAGCCGGGAATTGAAAGCCGTCTGGCGTCTTCCGTCGAGACGGCGATGAAGCTCGCCAAAGGGATCGTCCAGATCGCCATCGTGAATGGCGAAGAACGCCTGTACTCGCAGGAGTGGGCCTGCGTCCACTGCGGCATCAACGTTCCGGCGCTTGAGCCGCGGTCGTTTTCGTTCAACAGTGTTTACGGCGCCTGCGACGCCTGCAAGGGCCTGGGAAGCCAGTACTCCTTCGATCCCGCCAAAGTGATCGTGGACTGGTCGCGCCCGGTGCTCGAAGGCGGGCTCGGCCCGGGTGCGGGATCGGCGGCCATGCAGCGCAGCCTCACGCGCGCCGCGGAACAGTTCCGTTTCGATCTGAAGAAGCCCTTGAACCGGCTTCCCGAGCGCACCCAGAACCTGATCCTCTTCGGAAAACAGGCGGAGATAGGACGAGGAGGCCGAGGCGGCTTTACGGGCATCATTCCGACCCTCGAACGCTGGTACGCGGAAGCGGCCTCCGAAACCTACCGCGAGTGGTACGAGCAGTACATGTCGGCGGTGACCTGCCCGAAATGCGAAGGGAAACGTTTGAGACCGGAAAGCCTTGCGGTGTCGGTGGCCGGCCTCTCTATCGCGGATTACACGGCGCTGCCAGTCGGCCGCGCACGGGAGGTGATTGCGGGCCTTTCGCTGACGCCGCGCGAGGAGATCGTGGCGCGGCGCATTCTGCACGAAATCGAGGCGCGGCTGGAATTCCTGCACGCCGTCGGGCTGGGATATTTGAGCCTGGACCGTTCGGCCTCAACCCTTTCGAGCGGGGAAAGCCAGCGCATCCGGCTCGCCACGCAGATCGGATCCAAACTTCGAGGCGTGCTCTACGTTCTGGACGAGCCCTCCATCGGACTCCACCCGCGCGACAACCAGCGATTGCTCGGAACGCTCGAGCAACTGCGCGACCTGGGAAATACCGTACTTGTGGTCGAGCACGATGAAGAGACCATACGCCGTGCCAATTATGTCGTCGATCTGGGGCCGGGCGCAGGCAAACGCGGCGGCTACCTGGTGGCGTCGGGAACGCCCGGCCATATTTCTGAGGTGCCTGAGTCTTTGACCGGCCAGTACCTGTCGGGAGCGCGGCACATCGCGATTCCCGCGACCCGGCGCAAGCCCAATGGAAAGTCCCTCGCCGTGCTGGGGGCGCGCGAACACAACCTGAAAAACATCGACGCACATTTTCCCCTGGGACTGATCACCGTGGTGACGGGAGTCTCCGGGTCGGGGAAATCGACTCTCGTCAACGACATTCTCTACCGCGCGCTGGCGAAGAAACTCTATCGCGCCATCGAGGAGCCCGGCCGGCACGGTGCGATTCAGGGCCTGGAGCAGGTTGACAAAGTGATTGTTATCGACCAGGCGCCCATCGGGCGCACGCCGCGCTCGAATCCCGCGACGTATTCCGGTTTGTTCACACCGCTGCGCGAGCTTTTTGCCATGCTTCCGGATTCGCGCGAGCGCGGTTATCGCGCCGGGCGCTTCAGCTTCAACGTCAAGGGCGGTCGCTGCGAAGCCTGCCAGGGCGACGGCCTGCGGCGGATTGAAATGAGTTTTCTGCCCGACGTGTTTGTGACCTGCGAGGTCTGCCGCGGCCGGCGGTACAACTCCGAAACACTCGCCGTGAAGTACAAAGGCACTTCCATCGCCGACGTTCTCGACGCGACGGCGGCGGACGCGCTGCCACTGTTCGAAAACATTCCGGCGATCAAACAGAAACTACAGACGATCGTGGATGTCGGCCTGGGGTATCTCCACCTGGGGCAGTCGGCGACGACGCTTTCGGGCGGCGAAGCGCAGCGCATCAAGCTAGCGAAGGAGCTCAGCAAACGGCAGACGGGCCGTACCATGTACATTCTCGACGAACCGACGACGGGACTGCACTTCGACGACGTGAAGCAGTTGCTCTCCGTACTCAACCGCTTGACCGACCTGGGGAATACTATCATCATCATCGAACACCACCTGGATGTGGCGAAACAAGCCGACTGGATCATCGACCTCGGACCTGAGGGCGGGGAGGCAGGAGGCCGGATCGTGGCTCAAGGGACTCCAGAAGAAGTCGCGCGTAACAAGAAATCCTTCACCGGCCAGGCCCTGGCGGGGGTGCTCGGATACGGCAGGAATTGAAAACTTTTCTTTGCGCCGTCGCGCCTCTGCGTGAACG
>JACQNR010000431.1 GCA_016202975.1 Acidobacteriota bacterium | reverse complement strand
GTAATTACTCGCGTCTCCGTGGAAGTCGAGGTCCGTTGAGAGAAGCTTTGAGAGCAAGCGCCGCGAACTGGTCGATTGTATCCTCTCTAGAGTCGATTGACCTGGGACGCTCATTGTGTGAACTATTGTTAGGACGTAGCGTGGAAAAGGCAAGTTGAAAATGCCTAGGGCTTCATGCGAAGCACTATTTTCCCGTGTCCGGCGAGAACGTCAGCGTCACGTCCACCGTTTTCGTGTCGGGGTGAACGTCCTCTTTTTGGCTGGCCTTCCATGGAGTGCGGCTGGCGGGCAGCAGGCGGCCGCTCTTCGAAATGAACGTACTCCAATAGGCGCGGCTGTAAGGCTGGCCGGGTAAGAGCTCGGACGTTTTCTTGAGCGCCTCGGCGCGTTCCGGATCGACTCCGGCAATTTCCAGCTTGCCCATCGTGTAGAGGTCGCCTTCGCGAACCTGCACATCCAACGCGACGGTCCTCGCGCGGTCGTCGAACGCCGGTTTGAAATTCAATTGAGCGGCGAGGTAGCCTTTGGTGTTGTAAAGCGTCTGGATTTCCTCCAAATCCTTTTCCACCTGCACCGTGTCGGCGGGCTGTGCAGGCAGAACGTGGATGTGACCCGCAAGCTCGCCCGATGGAAACACGAGATTGCCCTCCCAATGAACTTCTCCAAGGTTGTACGGGTCGCCCTCTGCAATCGCAATGGTGACAGCCACCTCCTGCGATGAGCCGGCCAGAACGCTGGCGCGCGGGGCGGCGAACGCCACCTTCAGATACCCCCGCCGCGCATAGAGCGGCGTCACGTTCCGGCGGACAAACTCACGTACAAACGTCTGGTCATAATCCGCACCGAGCAGCGGCTGGATTGCGGCGATGAGCGCGGTCGGCTCCACGGCCTGCGCGCCGGAAAATTCCACCTGCTGAATCACCAGTCGCACGCCACTGACGTTGAATTGCAGGGCGCGCAGTGCCCCGCCCATCTCACCCGCACCCATGATGGTTACGGTTCCGGGGATTCCTCTTGCCTTGAGAAGGTGAGCGATGGCCGCCTCGATCTTCGCCGGAATGTCGCCCTTGAGAGGGATCTCCTCTGCAAAGAGCGGAATCATCTGCCTGAGCTGTGCGCGCAGCTCCATCTCCGAAAACCAGACGAGGTTGTCGAAATTGCAGGCGACGAAGTCGCCGCCGTCCGTGACGCGGAACTCCACTGCCACGCCGCCGGGCTTTGCGGAAAATGTGTAGTTGACATCCGAGAAAGCACCCGTTGCCGCGAGCCGGTCGGCAGCCTCCTGAAAAGCCTGGGGCGCGGCCTTCGCTCCCAGCCGCAGTTCCGTGGCGCGAACGATCTCCGCTTCCGAATAGCGCCTGGAGCCGAAAATCCTCATTGCCACCAACCGCCCGGGGGGTGGTTTCTGCTCTGCTTGAGCCTTCAATCCTCCTGCGATCAAAACGCTGAGGGCGAGCGCAAGAATTCGCCCGGAACCGAGAGCACGCTTCGTGACCATCCAGAGGCGGGCGCGCCCCCGCCCTGCGGCGAGAACACGATCGAATGGCGCAAGCGTTCGCATGGGAGTTTCAGCGGGTCAAGGATGCTACGTCTTAGGTTCGCAGTCAAATGGAGCGCGGGGCATTCTGCCATATCGGAAAAAGCGCGATAGACTTCTGCCGCAAAGCGCGGATAAGCCAGCCGCCATCGAGGAAGTTGCTCCGGCGCGCAGTGGGCAGACCAGCCTGCACCATCGCTATCCGATACCTACATGATAAGTTCGAAGGCCACTTTGGCCAGCGCGATTATCAGCCAGCCCCCGAGAAAAAACGCACTGATGGAAAAGGCTTTTGCTTTCCCGCCACTCGCAGCCGAATAGCCAATGCCCAGTAAGGCAATAAGCCAGAAGCTGAAGAGGTCGAGCGAACCGGCAAACGCCAGCAGGGGCTTGGAAGTCTCCAGAGGATTGAGGAAGAAGCCAGGATTGCTGGGCATGGGGTTGTTGGGGTTGAAGCGTTCAGGATCGCCGAAGAACATGATCATTACCGCCATCAAGACGCCAATGACGTTGATAAGATTCGCGTAACAAGCCACGGAGAAAGATCTCTTAAAATCCAGCTGCCCGCCATAGATGCCGTTGACTATGGCCAACCCCAAGGCCGCGACGATGGCGAGAAAAATCGGCGGGCCCAGCAGCGCGCTTACGTGAGTCAGCACGATTCCAAACTTGGCGCCCTGTTGGACGGCCTGGTCAATCTGCTCGGCGCTCAGTTGGCCGGCCCCGCCCCTTTGCTCGATGGCGTTGCGGACGATCCGCTCCATGCCGACCTTGAACAGCATGGTCTCCGTCATCACCAGCCCCGATATGATCGACACGATTAGTGGAGGAATGAAGCCCGGCGCGCGTGCAATGTCCCCAAAGGTTTCGCCAGGCGAAAAATATACCCCCACCCACCGCGACCAGAAGGAACGCGGCGGTTCCGCTTGCTCGCTGGTTGTTGGGTCAATGTCCATTTCATTCCTCGTGACGCTAGGCTAATACTGTCCAGGAAGAAACGCAATCGAATCGACGCGCCACCCTGGCTTCCAGCGGGTAGCGCGGACCTGTGCTCTTCAGGACCGCGGTTCTTCTCAGGGGCAGAGCCGCAGACCTCAACGACGGAGGTCTGCGCTACAAGGCTCGAAATCGCTCGAGAAAAAAACGCCTCGCGTTGTGTAGGGGCGGGTCTTAGACCCGCCCGTACGGCGCGCCCATCGTCCGCAGCGAGGATGCACGCGGGGCTATGGTCTTGCTAGAATAGAGTCTTGCCATTTGGGCCGTTCCCAAGCTGGTAGCGCGGACCTGTGCTCTTCAGGTCCGCGGTTCTTCTCAGGGGCAGAGCCGCAGACCTCAACGACGGAGGTCTGCGCTACAAGGCTCGAAATCGCTCCCGAAAAAACGCCTCGCGTTGTGTAGGGGCGGGTCTTGGACCCGCCCGTACGCCACGTTCATCGTCCGCAGCGAGGATGCACGCGAGGCTGGGGCTTGCTAGAATAGTTTCTTGCCCTTTGGGCCGTTCCCAAGGCTTCCAGGAAGTGCTGTAGCGGGGGTGTCTCACCGACGCAAGGCGCCGGTGGGGACACCGGCGCTACAGCGAGACGCGACGGCGAGGACGCCGCCGCTACAGGAACATGCTTTCAACCTTTACGGAAAAATACGATGTCGTAGTTGTCGGTGCGGGGCATGCGGGGGTCGAGGCCGCGATGGCGGCGGCGCGCATGGGACTCAAAACCGCGCTGTACACGATCAATCTCGACCTGATCTGCCAGATGTCCTGCAATCCTGCGGTGGGAGGCATCGCCAAGGGCCATCTGGTGCGCGAAGTGGACGCACTCGGCGGCATCATGGGCGAGGTGATTGACGCGGTGGGCATCCAGTTTCGCCTGCTCAACACCAGCCGCGGCCCGGCCGTCTGGTCGCCGCGCGCCCAGGCCGATAAGAAGTCGTACCGCATCAAGATGCGCCAAGTGCTGGAAGAAGAGCCCAACCTGCGCATCAAGCAGGCGGAGGTGGTTGATCTGGTGTTCGTAGGGGAGGGCTCCGGCCTCCCGCGGGAGCCCGGAGGGCTCCCCTACGCTGGCGGCAATGCCGGCAAGATGCCGGCGCTACAAGTACGAGGAATCAAGCTTCGGGACGGCCGCACGGTGGAAGCGGGCGCGGTGATCGTCACCACGGGCACGTTTCTGAACGGCCTGATTCACTGCGGCGAGAATACCTATCCCGCCGGGCGCTCGGGCGAGCCGCCGGCGGTGATGCTGGGCGAAGCGCTGCGCCGGCTGGGGTTCGACGTGGGGCGGCTCAAGACGGGCACGCCGCCGCGGCTTGACGCGCGCACCATCGACTTCTCGCAGTTTCAGGAGCAGGCGGGTGACCCCATCCCTACGCCTTTCAGTTTTCGCACCAAAGCAATCACGCAGCCGCAGCGCGTCTGCTGGATCACTTACACGACCGCCGAAACGCATCGCATCTTGAGCGAGAACCGTCATCGCGCGCCGCTCTATTCCGGCCAGATCAAATCCATCGGGCCGCGCTACTGCCCGTCGATTGAGGATAAGATCGTCAAATTTCCCGACAAACCGCATCACCAGCTCTTCCTCGAACCCGAGGGTACGGACACGCACGAGATTTACGTCAACGGCATGTCCACCTCGATGCCCATCGACGTGCAGATGGCGATGGTGAAGTCGATTCCCGGGCTCGAACGCGCCGAGATGATCCGCCCCGGCTACGCCATCGAGTACGATATGGTGCAGCCCACCGAGCTTTATCCCTGGCTCGAGACCAAGAAGTTCCAGAACCTCTACCTCGCCGGGCAGATCAACGGCACCACAGGTTACGAGGAGGCTGCCTGCCAGGGCCTGATGGCAGGCATCAACGCCGGGCTCCGCGTGCAGGGCAAAGACCACGTGACGATTGATCGCACGCAGGGTTACACAGGAATACTGATTGACGACTTGGTTAGTAAGGG
>JACQNR010000427.1 GCA_016202975.1 Acidobacteriota bacterium | reverse complement strand
GAGCCCTCATCTGAAGCCCGGAAATTTGAACACCCACCCACCGTCCCCGTCGTCTAGCCCGGCCTAGGACATCGCCCTTTCACGGCGGTAACGCGGGTTCGAATCCCGCCGGGGACGCCAACCTTCTAAAGCACTTATCGCTACAGGCTCACGTGCCGCAATCCCCTTGGGAGCGCTACGGTAGCGCGTGGACTCGAAAACCACGTCCAGAGCGTCAACCGCATCCCGGACCTGTTCATCGGAGAGATGCGCGTACCTTGCCGCTATTCGCACGCTCCGGTGCCCAAGCTTACGCCAGTCCGTCACCGCTCCCGCTAAGTCGGCCAGCCCTAGCCAACATAGCTCTTCAGCTTCGTCCCAATCGAGGAGAACGCGTCATTGATGGCCTTGGCCACCGAACCCATACCAAAGACTGCCGCGAGGGCGATCAGGGCAGCAATCAAGGCGTACTCGATCAAGTCTTGGCCGGATTCCTCTTGGTGCAACCGGACTAGGACTTGCTTTGCAGTGGAGAGGTATCTCTTCATGTCAACCCTCCTTAGTTCCTCCACTGCGGCACCTCAAAGGTTCGACCCAGAAGCATTCAACCCTGTTTGGCCGCTTGGTGCATTTGCCTCAACCCGGTGCAGGTTTAGCTGCGCCACCGCGCGGGAGAACCAACCTACAAGGCTAACACCCTAAATTCAAATGTAAAGGACTCAACGGTGCAATAACCTCGGCACAAAATTGCGTTGGGGGGAGCGGATGGGCCGAGGACTATTCAAGCCGGACCATCCCGAAGGAACGATGAAATAGGAGGAAACGTCACTGGCTAGAAATGCGTCTGCGTGCCACTTAGCACGCTATAAAGCCATCCTGCAAACTCACCTGATGTTAGCAGTGCTGTGGGTCCTACAAGCATGGCCTGCTGCCAGAGAGAGGTCAGGGCGACACTTTCAGCAAGGCCGTGAGACCCCCGCCGCGCCTCTGTGCGGCAATAATTCACGTACTCTTCACCAAACGCCTTTCGCAAATGCTTTTCGACTACGCGGAGGTGACCATGCGCTGTAACCTCCGGTTGACTTAGCAGGTTGATGAAAAAGTCGAAAAAACGCTTGTTTTGCCGTACTTTAACAATCGTAAGTTCCTTGTTTTCAACATAGGCTATATCCCTAGTCAGCCAGAAAAATGGTTTTTCATCAACCTGTTAGAGGATGCGTGAGCATACGCTTCGGATAAAGGGCGGGGGTGCCACCTTGGAGCAATAATCATGGGAGCCGGTACCGGGCCGTTTCACCGACGGTCAGAGAGGATAGGCGTGAGGATGCCTATTGCTCTCCGTGTTGATTCGGACCCGGAGAGAGTAGAACACACGGCATCCACAATCGACCTCTCCGGCTATGGCGCCAGACTCCACACCAGCGCTGGTCTGGTTCCAGGACAGAGCATTGCGGTGATTATTGACGAGGGCAGCGGGGGCTCCATTTCTGGCCGCGATGTGTGGGTAGGCCCGATAGGGTCGCATCTGGAAGGTCATGCAGGGATCGAGTTCCTGAGTCCGCTTCCTGGTCCGTCCTGATATCTTGCCCGCGAGGCCCATGCCCGGCGTACCACCAGAAGTTTCGTCCTGTCACGGACGCGCAATGGAAGCAAAGGTGGGACTACACCTCGCAGTTAATGAGCCTTCAGGTCAGGACCTCAGAGCGACGAAATCCCTCAGCGCCCGGCGCTGGTTGGTGACCAAATCCACAAATTTAGGGACCATATAGTGAGGCTGCTCTATACGGACGACTCGGCTGGCGGGACTTATGTATGAAATGACCTTGGGCAACTCAAACTGCAGGTTGATTCGACTATTGAGAGGCAAGGTGAATGGGGACAGCATTAAAATTCCGCCTTCGCAGATGTCCAGCATCCTTGCTTTGAATTGCCTTTCTTCGCAATCTCGACCCACGAGTCTCCGCTGTAATTCATCTCGATGATATGTCCGCTCCTGACAACGACGGGAATCGGTACGCCACCGACGCTGGAGGGGAAGAAGAGTCGGTAACCTGCAGAGCAAATATGGACGTGCCTCCCTGGGTCGGTTTGCCGTGGATCACGCCCAAATGCGAGTCTAATTCGAGGCCTGAAGGGAGAGAACCGTCTTTGATGGACCATGTGTAGGGTTTGGTTCCCCCGGCTGCGTCCAGATTGACAGTATATTGCTTACCGATAATCGCCTGGGGCAAGCCGGAGGTCACGATAATGAGGTGGTCGGGTTCGATTGTGACTGGCAGCATGATCGAGGATTCCTGGTTTTCTGGCGCGCTGGAATCTTCCACTCGCAGCTCCAGGGCCGCTCGGGTGAACTGCGTAGGGGTGCCGCTTACTTCACCCGTCGCGCTGTCGAGTACCAGGCCGGCAGGAAGAGCACCTTCCGAGACTGCCCAACGGTATGGCGACACTCCTCCCCTTGCGGTCAAGCGGACAGAGTAATAGCTCCCGACGATCCCTATGGGCAACTTCGCCGTCGTGATCTTCACATGCGCCGCTTGATTTTCTTGATCTAGCCCAACCGGTTGATTAACCGGTCCGCAGACAGTATTCGACAACACCCCGACGAAAAGGACAGCAAGGATGAGTTTCCGCAATATTGATCAACCTTATTTTCATGGCGTTTTAGAAAGCCCGGCAGTCTACTTGAATTGGAGGTGCCTACACAAGTACCTCATGGGGATATATTTCTGGTAACAACCAGTCTCGCCGGAGGATAGACTGATTGATGACCGCTGATTCCCGCCGCTGAATGTAGGGATTTACAACCGAGCAACCCTCTATATCATTTCACGGACATGATGCTGTGGCCAATCAAGAGAAGTGTGAGTCCAATGAGCTTTCGGCGATTCGTCTGGGTAACAGCGCTTCCGGTCACCGCCTGATGTGACCGATTTTTTGTACCAGAGGCAATGAGAGTACGTTGACTTCTTTCCCGACGGTAATCAACAATCTGCTGGGCAATCGGTCGTGAGAACGCAGCTGCTGGAATCTGCGACGGGTTCGCAGTAGTCTAACCAAGGCCAGAGGTTCAATGCGGACCGTGGCGGTCCAATTTGATTACGACCAAGTCGAGCTATCGCATCAGGCTTGTTGCACCGGGAAAGAAACTGATGCTTAATGCTTGCTTGAGCGATTTGATCGAGACCGACGACGATGACCGAAGCCCCAAAGAAATCAGAGTGGCGCTCCCTTTCCAGCTACCAGTGGCTGGTACTGGCTGTAGCCTGGCTGGGTTGGGTATTCGACTCGATGGACTCCACCATCTACGCCCTGGTGATGACCCCGGCGCTCAGAGAAATCCTCGGGCCGGGCGCGACCACTCAGTCGATTGGCTGGTATGGGGGACTGATTTTCTCAATCTTCATCATCGGCTGGGCGGTGGGCGGAATCGGCTTCGGCATCGCCGCCGATTACATCGGTCGGACGCGCACTCTGGTCATTACCATCCTGATTTATGCGGTTTTCACGGCCGTAGCGGGCTTTTCCCACACTTGGTGGGAACTGGCGATCTACCGTTTCCTGACCGCCCTGGGCATCGGAGGCGAGTGGGCTGCGGGGGCAACACTCGTCGCCGAGGTGTGGCCGGAATCGCTGCGAGTGAAAGGCGCGGGGCTGCTGCAATCGGCTTGGGGTGCTGGATACTTTCTCGCCGCCTTCGTTTACCTGGCTCTTTCTGACTACAGTTGGCGGGTGATGTTCTTCGTGGGCATTTTGCCGGCGATGGTGGCGGTTCTGGCACGCCTCAAGGTTCGGGAGCCGGAACGCTGGGTGAAAGTCCGCCGAAGCCCCGAATGGCGAGCCCAGCGGTCCTCGAAGCTCGCGGTACTTTTCGAATCCGGCATGCGGCGTGACACCCTGGTGGGGACAGCCCTGGCCTTTGTGGCTGTTGTCGGCCTGTGGGGTGCCACCAACTGGACCCCCACCTTGATCCGGGAACTTCTGGAATCCCGCGAACTTGCCAATGCCGAAGTTGCGCGCCTGGTGAGTTATGCCACCATGTGCCTGAACGCCGGAGCCATTCTCGGCTATCTGGCCTTTGCCCCTCTGGCCGAACGCCTCGGACGCCGCGGTGCCTTCTTGGTGATGCTGGCAGGTTCAGCTCTGGCCCTCCCCGCCGCATTCATATTTCCCAACACCTACGCGTCCGCACTCTTGCTGCTGCCCGTTCTGGGTTTTTTCTCCAATGGCATCTTCAGTGGTTTTCCCATCTATCTTCCCGAGCTTTACGCCACTCGTATCCGCGCCACCGGCGCGGGATTCTGCTTCAATGCCGGGCGCGTCCTCGCCGCCGCCGGGCCGTTCATGACAGGGATCCTTGTCACACAGCTGGGTAGCTTCGCGCTGGCAGCCAGTTCCATGGCCGTGGTTTATCTCCTGGGCATTATGATTCTGAGCCAAGCGCGCGAGACCCGGAACGAAGTGCTGCGCTAAATCTCAAAAGTGCGGCAGGCAATCCATACGCAAACGACAAAATCCAGACCCCCGGGAGGGGGGGCATTCCCTGGCGTGCAGCAAGAGATGCCCCACTTGAATCGACGCCAGCCAGGAGCTATGCCCTTTGGATTGTGGATTTATATGTTTACATAAAAGTAAACAAACATACAACTAGTGCTTGCCAAATCGTCCGACAGGCAGTAATAATAATCGCCTTTTCTGTAAACCATTCTCACGAGCAACAACAAAATGAAGCGTATCGAGCGCCTTACGCTCGCAGGGGCAAGCGGGATTGTCCTAGCCACGGCACTTCAGTATTCGGCACACGCGGCGAGCATGCTGTGGACATACAATCGGCCTCAACGTGAATTCCGGCGAGGTCGAGCACCAAGTCCTTCTGAAAATGAAAGAGCCCGATTACGACGTTGACGAGCTTGAAGGGCGCATCTTTAACGTGAAAGACAAGAAAGAAATCACCGCGTATTCGGTAAGGTAGTCACTTCCCGTCATGGCGCGAGGAGGCATCTCAATTGCCTCCTCGCGTTGTGACGCTCATGACAACGGTCAGCGTCACGATGCTTCGCCGAGAAATTCGCGTCACCGCCCTAACGTCGCACTGCCATCTCGACACGGCCTGCGACGAAGAGCTTTTCAAGAAGCGTCTCAACCGATCCTTGCGCTTCCAGAAGCTTTTGCAGAAGTTGCGCACAAGGCCGGATGAATCCCTCGGCCGCCTCCGGATCCCCCTTCACTCTGGCCTCGATATCCTGCATCAGCTGCGTGAGCTGGGCGACATTCGCAAAGGCCAGCTTGACTTGTTCCAGTTCGTAAGTTACGTCAGCCATAGTGGCCTCCTGGGGATGATGGTAAGGCAACTCTCTGATTTGCGACAATGGCACAACAGTGCCGCAAGACGGACCGATAGTCCCATGCTTCGGGCAAACCGGGTTTGACCGTAGTTCTTTTGACAATTTACTTGCAGTCATACCCTAGTGCTATGCCGTATAGCACCCCCGTTTATTGACACCCAGAACCGCACTGGTACCATTGCGTCCAGGGGAGAAGCTGACTATGGAACCATCCGAACAGGTCGAGGAAATCGACGAAAGTTCCACCGTCGACCGTTCCGACCGACGTACCCCGCGCACTCCAAGGAGAATTCCCCTCAAGGTCGCTCTGAAGTATCGCGGCCAGGACTTCATCTACAACGTGAATACGGTCGACTTTTCAAAAACGGGCCTGAGGGTCCAAGCCCCTCGTGTGCCTTGGCAGCCGGGACAACCCGTGATCGCCCTGCCTAGCAAGAGTGCCATTCCCCACGGCTACTGCCGCGTCGTGTGGGTGAGCGAGCGCGAAGCAGGCCTGGAATTCGTCAACTAAACCCCGAAATTCAGACCTTTTCTCTGCGAATACCTAAATAATTATCCTTGCCTTGCCGTTATATATGGTAGTATCGGGCGCGAGGGGTGACTGGGATATTGATCCCGGCCACAAGCGTCACTACCGGAACCTTGCGCTAACCGGCTGGTCAATTTGTGAGGTGACCATGGAAAGTCGCGAGGTATTCCCTTTTGACCCTGGGACTCGGGCTTCTCGTTACAACGTCTCCATCCCCGTTCGCTATCGCCCTTTGGGTGACATCGGCTGGACCCAAACCAAGACCATCAACATCAGCGTCACCGGCGTGCTGTTTGAGGCAAGCGACCCACTCGACTTGGAATCGCCGATCGAGCTAAGTTTTGACACCCCGGTGGAAATCGGGGGGACAGGAAGCGGCGAACTGACTTGCCTCGGGCAGGTCGTTCGAACCATGATGACTCCCTCTTCGGACGCCCCCCTGCTCGCCGCTGCGTCCATCGCCGACTTTCACGTGACGGAACACTAAGTGTGAGGAAGTCCAATCCCCTCTGAGCACGAGGTCGACTGTGCCCAGGTGGGGCTGCGATCTCAACGACCCGATCGTATTGCCTCCAAACTGAAAATAGGGCAGAATCGGCCTTCGCGGCCCCGCCCGGCGCGCAACGGAGATGTTCGAGGATCGCATCGCAGTGGGCAGGCCCGGGGGAACACTGCCAGCGAAGGAGAGACCCATGACCGAGTGGAATCTCAGTGCCTGCCTCTTGGCGATGATGAGTGCCGCATTCATGCTTCCGCCTCAGAATATTGCAGCCGCAGACGAGTCGGACCACGGACCCGACGGCGCAGCTTTGGCGAGGCTTGATTGGATGCCCAAGAACCAGACGGGCATGCTCAATGTGGATGCCAACGAGGGGCGGCTGCTGCGCGAAAACGTGATCAAGGCCAAGACCCGACGCGCCCTCGAAATCGGCACGTCGAATGGGTACTCCTCGATCTGGATAGCCCTAGGGTGCCGCAGGACGGGCGGTCACCTGACGACGCTCGAAATCGACGAGCACAAAGTTGAGCTTGCCAGGGACAATTTCCGCGAGGCAGGGGTCGATGCGCTCATCACCCAGGTGCAGGGCGATGCTCTCCAGGAGATCCCCAAGCTCCGGGGACCCTTCGAATTTGTCTTTATCGACGCCTGGAAGAGCGATTACGTCAAATACCTCGACATGGTGTTGCCCATGGTCCCGCCGGGGGGGATTATCATGGCGCATAACACGCGCAACCTGCGGTCTGAACTGCTGGGATTTATCGAACGCGTCCAGACGGACCCCCAACTCAGAACCGTGCTCGTCGAGCCCGGACCGGGAGGGTTTTCCGTGAGTGTGAAATTGCCGACGAAATGAAGGTCGTTGGCTGTGTATTTTTCCGATTTTCGATTTTCCAATTTCCATTCGGGGAGATGAGATTCAATGAATAACACCGAAGCCAATATGTCGGCAGCGGCTCCCGGCGCCGCGCCGCAGGGGCGCGTGCCAGATGGCATTTACCAGAACAACCGTCGCGTGGCGCGGGTGATCGATCCAGAAGTGGACACGGCGGCCAAGGAAATCCGCTTTGTCGAGTTGTACGACTCTGACCTCCTCCTTCTTCCGGAAGAGTGCGAGTATCAGAAATATCGGCTTGTGGTCAAGCGGATCGAATACGCTTCCAAAGTGAATAAGGAAGAACCGCACAAGGGACGGATTTTGCGCAACGTCGCGGCGGAGATTGTGGGGTACCGGGAGCAGTGAGAACCGGACGTGGGGATCCGTGATTCGGGGTTCGGGATTGGAGCAAGCGGTTTTGGATTCTGGATTCGAGGCTGCGGACAAATCTTCGATTTTCGAATTTCCAGTTTCGGTTTTCCAGAAGGAGGGGGTCTCCGCAGGGCGGCCCGAACCCGACGCTCGGAGGGTCAGCCATTGGCCGGAGCGATCAAGCTCAGGCCTTTGACCCATGAAGCCAACCTGCGGAGACCGGGGGCGAGACTACATGGGTGGAGCGCCGGTGCCTGGCCGGTATTCGAGAAGGGCCAGGGCATCCGTCACGTCGTCGAGCAGTGCTCTCGCATCCTCGACACCGGCCTCCGCCGCAAAGATCATTCCTTGGGCGCATTGGGCGCAGAGCCAGAAACCACGGCCCTCGTAACACCCGGCGGGCCGGCAATTCGCGCAAGGCCAGTCCTTTCGATTGTGAACCGTCAAGCCGCTTGGTGACATCGCGTATTCCATGCTCTGCCTCCTGCCCTCACAACTTAAGAACGAGCAAGCGGAGTTCCATTTCAAGTTTTTTCGATTTCTCCCAACTTATTGAAAACACAGTGTAGTTTTCGGGCTGATTTGCCAGGCCTGGCAACGGATGGCCAAAAGGTGGCACCGCTATGCAAAATTGTGCACCGCGCAATTCGTCAGGCAATTATCTAAGGCTTGATTCGGTGGTTATTCTGAGATGAGACACCTGAGTCAGGTGGCCTAGCGCCTCGTAGGAGGCCCCCCGGCTCTGCCGGGGTGGCAGTAGAAGTTTGACAAATCCGGAAGTCCATCGCGGAAACTCCTTAACGTGAGCCGCCAAAGCACACGAAAAGGAGATCCACGATG
>JACQNR010000455.1 GCA_016202975.1 Acidobacteriota bacterium | reverse complement strand
CAGAGTGACGTCGAGACCGTCCATCGCTTGATCGAAGACGAGTTCTTCGACCTGGAATCTTTCCGCAGCCGCGCCGAGTTCATGGCCAAGGCTTCGCTCTACCAGCTCTATTTCAACCTGGCTCGCCCCAACTCCCACAAACGAGGTCTCTCCCCATGGCAGATCCTCCAGCAGCTCGACCCCCGCCTGCCTGTTGCCGTCTGCTTGCTTCCTCCTACCTTCCTCGATTATCGTCTCGACGCACGCCTTCGACCCCTTCCCCCCTCTCCCCAGGCGGGATACGATGTACCAAGGCTTCCCTAATACAATCAATTTTTCCATTCACTCCCAAAGTCCGATTATTCTATGGCTTACGCCCAGCAGTGACAGCGTCGCGGCCTTCAGTATTTGGGCACGCTGGGGTCCACCTGGTCAGACCAGGCCAAGATGCCGCCTCTCAGGTTATGGATCTTCCTGAATCCGGACTGCATCAGGAGTTCCACTGCCCTGGCACTACGCATGCCGGACTTGCAGTGGACGACGATATCGTCCGCGGAGTTCAGCTCATTCATGCGGCGCGCGACTTCGCCGAGCGGGATGAGCTTTGAGCCCGGGATGTTGCAAATCTGGTACTCATGCGGCTCGCGCACGTCGATGAGAACCAATGATTTCTTCTCATCCATCATTTTTTTCAATTCCGGCGCGGAGATCTCCGGCAGCCTCGCGGAGGGAGCGTGTTCCTCTCCACGTATGCCGCAGAATTGCTCGTAATCGATCAATTCCGTTATGGTCGGATGGGGACCACAGACGACGCAATGGGGGTTCTTCCGCAGCTTGAGCTCGCGGAATTTCATACGAAGCGCGTCGAAGAGCATCAGGCGGCCGATGAGCGAAACGCCCACGCCGGTGATCAGCTTGATGGTTTCGAGCGCCTGCATGCTGCCGACAATGCCCGGCAGCACTCCCAGCACGCCGCCCTCGGCGCAGCTCGGGACCAGTCCCGGAGGAGGCGGTTCGGGATACAGGCAGCGGTAGCACGGGCCTTCCTTCGCGTAGAAGACCGAAGCTTGCCCCTCAAAACGGAAAATGCTGCCGTAAACGTTCGGCTTGCCCAACAACACGCAGGCGTCGTTGACGAGATATCGCGTCGGGAAGTTATCGGTGCCGTCGGCAATGACGTCATAATCTTTGAAGATGTCGAGGGCGTTTTCGGAAGACAAGCGCGTCTCGTAGCCCACCACTTCGACGAAGGGGTTAATGTCGTGAATCGTCTCGCGCGCCGAGGCAAGCTTGGGACGGCCCACGTCGTTCGTGTCGTGAATAATCTGCCGCTGGAGGTTGGTGAAGTCCACCACGTCGAAATCGACAATGCCGATCTTACCCACGCCCGCCGCGGCAAGATAGAGCGCCAGCGGCGAACCGAGGCCCCCGGCGCCGATGCATAAAACCTTCGCCTGCTTCAGCTTGAGCTGCCCCTCCATGCCCACTTCCGGCATGATCAGGTGACGGCTGTAACGAAGGATTTCATCCTTGCTGAGGTGTGCGGTTGAAGCTGTTATCGTTGCCATGTTTTATCCCAAATCCAAGATTTTGTGCGCTCCCGGCGCAAGAAATTGGACTTTAGAAAATCGGGGGCCTGCCTTCGAAGGGATTCCCCATCGCAAGCAAAGGCCTTCCCTGGCTTTCCGCCTGTGGCGGAAGACCAGGCTATTTACAGATGCAGTAGAGGTCCGCGCCGCCGGCAATCGATGGAACGATGCTCAGGACGTCTTTGTCGTTCAGTGGGGTCTGATCCTTTTGCAGAAAGCGGATGTCCTCGTCCCCAAGGTAAACGTTGACGAAGTTGCGGAGCTTACCATCATCGGTGAACAGGTGGCGGCGGAGGTCCGGATATTCCGAAGTCAGCTGCTGGAGCGCCTCGGCCACGTTCTTCGCTTCCACGACAACGGATTCTTTCTTCCCCGTGTATTGCCGAAGGGGTGTTGGGATCAGTACGGTAACTGGCATTCAAACTCCTCGATTTAATGGCTTTCCAGCCGGGAGCCCCTGAACCCCGCTCCCTTTTGGATGCATTAAAGGGCCAAGAGTTACAGGATTTCCACCGGCTCGGGATCAAACCGCTCCCGGTTCTCAGTCAGGACCCAGCCCGTCAAGTCGGCGGGCTGGCCCTGCGTGACCGAAAGAATAACGTAAGAATACCACGGCCAGGCGTGTTCGCGGTCGTAATTCGAGGGCCGGGCCGGATGGTCGGGGTGGGAATGGTAATAGCCCACGACGTCTACGCCCCGAGCCCGCGCCTCTTTCTCGACGCGAATTTGCTCGCGCGGGTCGATGAGAAAACGGTTGCGCTCGGATTCCCGGCCGGGGGATTCGAGCGGCAGGAGCTTTTGCGCCTCGGCCGGGACGGTGCGCAGGTTCCGAAGCGGCACGGCTTCCAGCACGCGCTTTTGGTCACCATCCGCTTGGCCAAGAAGCATGCCGCAGCACTCGTTCGGATAATCCCGCGCGCCGTGCTGGCGGATGGCGTCAACGGTCTTTTGTTCGATACTCAGTGCCATGAATTATTCTGGAACAAGTATTCGGAGAGTATATGCCTTCAGCCCTCTTGCTCCTGACTCCAGTATTATGACTTCTGCCTACTTCCCTTTCCTTCATGCAGCAAGTACAATGAGCAATCATTTTAGGTTTCGTACAAGATAGTGTCAATTCCGGGAGATTAACCCTTGGCAAAGGGAACGTCGGACCCGCGGAAACAATTTCGGGAAGCCGGCTTTGAGATTATTGAAGTCACCGGCTTGCCGGGCGCACTCGTCGTCAAGAAGGGGCCTTGCAAGGTTTCGATTGAGCTCGGTGCGATCGGCGAATGGCAACCCTCCGGGCCGCCCACGCTGAACGTTCGCGGGCTCGATTGCCGCCTGGAGGACCACGGCTATCAGAAATTTTGGCTGCACGACGACCAGCGGTTCCCCATCCGCGTTTCCGACCTCAGGACCCTTCACCAGTTTGACGAGGAAGTCAGGCAGATCCTCGGAATTCCTTCCCTATATCACGAGTCTCTGGGCACGCGCAGCGCGCGCTCCGCCTACGATCGCCTCACCGGCCGGCCGGACCAATAACCCCAGACAAACAACCGCGGCTTGTCATCCTGAGCGAAGTCCCGGCTTGCCCGGGACGCAGCGAAGGATCTGCAGTTTCATGCAAAAACAGATCCTTCGTCGCCCCGATGCCGCTCTGCGGGATTGGGACTCCTCAGGATGACATGGCCCGCTTACTTTGCTGGCTGCGTTGCGAGCCGCTCGAGCGCTTCGCCCGCCACGCGCATGGTCAGCCACTCCTTCATCACCACCGCCCCCAGCGATTTATAGAACTCAATCGAAGGCGTGTTCCAGTCGAGCACCTGCCACTCGAACCGCGCGCAACCCTTCTGGACTGCGATCTTGGCGAGGTGCAGCAGCAACGCCTTGCCGATACCCTTTCGGCGGAATTGCGGTCGCACGAACAGGTCCTCGAGAAAAAGCCCTGGCTGGCCGCGGAAGGTTGAGTAATTGTGAAAATACAGAGCGTACCCCGCGGGCTGGCCGTCCCATTCAGCAATCACCACTTGGAAATACGGACTCTCCGAGAACCCGTCCCGTAGCAAGTCCTCCGGCGTGGCCACCGCCTGGTCTGCGAGTTTTTCATAATCCGCAAGTTCGCGGATGAATTTCAAGATTTCCGGAAGGTCGTTGGGGATCGCAGGACGTATGTTCAGCATGTCCTCATGATAACCGCGTGCCCTTCCCACAGCGTGAGGATTTCGTTGATGGCGCACTACCCGCCTGCTAGCATCTTAGAAAGCAAAGCGTGATGTGCTTTCCAAATCGAGACGTCTGTGCAGCGATGCATGGAGAACAGGAACGCGCCCGTCGCCCTCGCTTGTTGGCCACCGGCTTGCATCTCGTCGGGGTGGGTGATATGGCCTGGCTGCTGGTGGGCAGCGGGCTGGAGATGATCAATGCCTGGTGGGGAAAGGTTTGGCACTTCGGGGTCCCGGACCACCGATGGCAGCTCTCGGCCTTTGCCGCGGTTTACTTGCTCCGCGCGGCTGTCACAATGTTTTACCTGCTAAGGCGCAAGACGGGTTGGGGAGAATGCGTCCTGGTGGGCGTGCGGTCAGCGCCATGCACACTCTCTTTGCATACCTGGGTGGAACCAACTCGAACCACCTGGGACTGGGCGCACGGGGGGGGTGGGGTAGCTCTTTACGTCTTCGGCTCCTGCGTCAATACGGGCTCGGAACTGCAAAGGAAATGGTGGAAAGGGCGTCCGGAAAACAAAATCCGACTCTATACGCATGGGGTGTTCCGCAACTCACAGCACATCAATTACTTTGGTGACGAACAGCCATTCATAGGCTACGCATTCTTGACCGGGAGCGCCGGGGCACTGCTCGTACCGCTGGTGGTGATTGCAGGCTTCGTGTTCTTTGATTTTCCCGAACTCGACAAACACCTTCCCTCGCGTTACGGCCCCGAGTTTGAAGCTTACGCCCAGCGCACTCACAAGTTCGCTCCGTTTGTCTATTGATGAGGAAGTGTGATACTCATGATCATTGTGATCCCGGTCATTGAAGAGCCATATCCGGACCATTGGCGCTTCTCAGCGAGCAAAGACCGTGAGGAAAGGTCTATGAGCGTCGGCGAAGGAGCATCGAGACGCTCTTCGCATCCAGAGGGAAGCGAATCCAAGGAGGCTACATGCTCACAAGACGAAGGTTTCTTGGCAAATCTCTGGCTGGATTAGCCGCGGATGTTGCGACAGCAAGCGGCGGCGCGTTTGCTGCCGGACGGTTGGCATGGACAAAGCCGATCGGGCTCGAGATATACACTGTGCGCGATATGTTCGCCAAAGACCCGGCAAAGACGCTGAAAGAAGTTGCCGCCGCCGGGTACCAAGAAGTCGAAATCGGGCCGGGAGTGAAGCCCTCCGAGCTGAAACAAGAGCTGAAGGCCGCCGGGCTCAATGCTCCTAGCGGCTACTTTAACTCGCCGAAAACCCTGGACGAGTGGAAGCAATCGGTCGAACAAGCTCACAATTACGGCCTGCGCTACATCGTGGTCGGCGATAACCCCCGCTTGAACGCCGACGAATGGAAGAAGCGGGCCGACCTCTACAACGAATGCGGGAACGTGGCGCGCGGCGAGGGGATGCAGTTCTGTTACCACGCGCACTTCCTCGAACTCGCGGAAGTGGACGGCACGAGCGGGTACGACATCCTGCTCAGCCGCTGTGACCCGAAACTGCTGAAGATGGAAATGGACATTTTCTGGGTGACCTATGCGGGCAAAGACCCTCTTCCCTACTGGAAGCGCTATCCCGGCCGATTCCCGCTGCTCCACATCAAGGACATGCGCAAAGGCGTGTCCATCAGTCCGCAAGAATATCCTCCCGAAAACGGGCCCAACCCCTTCGCGCCCGTCGGCCGAGGCACAATCGATTGGAGCAAAATCTTCGCCCATGTCCACGAGGCCGGCGCCCAGCACATCTTCGTCGAGCAGGACCGCTGCAATCTGCCGCCGCTCGAGGCGATCAAGATCAGCTATGAATATTTGAGAGGATTACGCCTGAGCTAAGCACTCTCGGCAAGCACCACAAAGCAGAAAAGCCGCGACATCTCGCGGCTAACAAAGTGTCTCTTGTTCTAGGTCAGCACCCGCCTACGCGGGCCCCTTGACATACGTTGAATAGGTGTGTGGGTCAGGGACTTCCATTCCCTCCAGGCGCAGGCCGGCGAGGTGGAAGGCAATGGCCTCCTGCATGTTCTTTTCGACTTCCCGCCGCGTCCGGCCCGTGGACACGCAGCCGTCCAAATCCGGTGAGTAAGCGGAATAGCCGGTTCCCGTGTCCTCGATCACGATCAGATACCGCCGCATCCGGGACACTCACCCCTCACTTTTTGCGTTTCTTTCCGTTGCGGCGGCGGACCACGTGCTCCTCGACGACATGGATCAGAACGTTCAGGCGCTCGTCGGTGGCTTTTCCCGCCTCCGCAAGTTCGGCCAAGCGCTTGTTCGTGGCCTTTTGGGATTCGGCAAGTTCGGCAAACCGCCGGTCGCTCTCCTTGCGATTCTCTTCGACAATCTCCGCGATGCGCACCAGCGCAGCGGTCAGCGTCGCCTGCTGCTCACGCAACCGAGTATCTGATTCAAAGAGCTTCTCGATTTGAGTCTCGAACTTCGCCTGCTGCGCCGCGATGAATTCCATCGTGCTTTGCATTTGTTCTGAAGTCATTTTGGAAATCTCCGGCTGCCGCCGATCACCGCCGGACCCGTGCGGATTGTTGGAGTGATTCTACCATGAGGATCTCCCACCTCGAAAAGCTACAGGTTTATGGAGTGGGCCCTGCGCTACAAAAGCGAAAGGCCGCGATGACTCGCGGCCCTTTTTTCTTCGAACTTCTCACTGTCCACTGCCGGCCTGAAGGCCGGCGCTACACTGTTCTTTGCACAACTGAGTTGAGCAGCCACGACATCTTGGAATCTCAAATTTGAAATTCCAAAAGACTGAGCGATACGCCCTCGGCCTGTCCGACAGAGTCGGACCCGAGAGCCGGTTCTCTCTTAGAAAGGAGGTGATCCAGCCACAGGTTCTCCTACAGCTACCTTGTTACGACTTCACCCCAATCAT
>JACQNR010000422.1 GCA_016202975.1 Acidobacteriota bacterium | reverse complement strand
GTTTTCGATGCCGTCGAGACCGGCCATCATCATCGCCGCGAACGCCAGGTACGGGTTGCACGACGGATCGGGGGGACGGTACTCGACGCGCTTCGCCTTGGGGCTCGCCGAATACATCGGGATGCGGCAGGCGGCGCTGCGGTTGCGGCGCGAATAGGCCAGGTTCACAGGAGCTTCGAATCCCGGCACCAAGCGTTTGTAGGAGTTGGTGGTCGGCGCAATCAGCGCGGCCAAAGCGGGAGAATGCTTGAGCAACCCGCCGATGTACCAGAGCGCCGTCTGGCTGAGGCCCGCGTACTTGTCGCCGGCGAAGAGGGGCTTGCCGCCCTTCCAGAGGCTCTGGTGGGTGTGCATGCCGGAGCCGTTGTCCTGGAAGAGCGGCTTGGGCATGAAGGTCACGGTCTTACCGTACTGGTTCGCCACGTTGCGGATGATGTACTTGTATAGCATCATGCCGTCGGCGGATTTGACGAGCGCATTGAAGCGCTGGTCGATTTCGCACTGGCCGCCGGTGGCCACTTCATGGTGGTGGCACTCAATGTTGAGGCCGGCCTTTTCCATCGCCAGCACCATTTCGGTACGCAGATTCTGGTAATGATCGGTGGGCGGGACCGGGAAGTAGCCTTCCTTGTAACGCGGGCGGTAACCGAGATTGTCGGCCTCGCGTCCGGAATTCCAGCGGCCTTCTTCCGCGTCGATGAAGTAATAGCCGTGCTGCTGGGCCTGGTCAAACCGGATGTGGTCAAATATGAAGAATTCCGCTTCCGCGCCGAAGAAGGCGGTATCGGCGATTCCGGTGTATTTGAGGTAGGTCTCGGCCTTCTGCGCGACGTTGCGGGGATCTTTGAGATAGTGTTGTTTGCTGACGGGATCAATGGCGTTGCATATCAAGACGAGCGTGGGGACATCCGTGAAGGGGTCCAGCATGTACCAGCTCGGATCGGGAATAAGCAGCATGTCGCTTTCATGGATGGCGGCCCAGCCGCGAATGCTGGAGCCGTCCATTCCGAATCCATCCTCGAAGGAACTCTCGTCCACTTCGTGGATGGGGTATGACACGTGATGCCAGATGCCGGGCAGGTCGGTGAATCGAAGATCCACAATTTTGACGTTGTTCGCAGCAGCAAAGTCCAATACGGTCTTCGCGTTCATGGAACCTCCATAAGTTTATTTTGTGCCAAGAATGAGTCCTGGGTCTGGGTACCCGGCTCAAAACAGTACAGTGGCCAGACGGTTTAGTCAAGAGTTGGAATGTTTATGCACACGATAACTTTTTGAACTGCAATCGCGCCGCGAAAAATGCCGAATTCTCCTCGAAACCGCGTCCACGGAGAAATACTCGTTGACACTTTTCGGAAATGTTTGTTACGTTACCGCGAAGTTTTCTGAGGGCAAAATCTTGTTGTAGAGCTTGCGGGAAGTATTGAGTCGGGGCGCTTCGAAAAGGTAGCCCGGGGGTCAAAAAGAGACAAAATGTTCGTGCCCAAGAGGATGTTCCTGACCAAAGGCGTGGGCAAGCACCGGGAAAAGCTGACCAGCTTCGAGTTGGCACTGCGCTCGGCCGGGATCGCCACGTGCAACCTGGTACGAGTTTCCAGCATTTTTCCGCCGCGGTGCAAGCTGGTCCCGCGCGTCGAAGGCGTCAAAGAGCTTAAGCCTGGCCAAGTCACGTTCTGCGTGATGAGTGAAAACTCCACCCGCGAGCCCCACCGGCTGATTGCGTCCTCGATCGGAATTGCCATCCCCGCCGACCGCAACACCTTCGGGTACCTGTCCGAGCACCACTCGTTCGGTGAAACGGAAGAAATCGCGGGCGATTACGCGGAAGAACTGGCGGCGGAGATGCTGGCGACCACGCTGGGCCTGGAATTCGACCCGGACCGCAGCTGGGACGAGAAAAAAGAAATATACCGGATTTCGAACAAAATCGTTCGTACGATGAACATCACGCAATCCGCCATCGGGGACAAGCGGGGCCTTTGGACGACCGTTCTCTCCGCCTCCATCCTGCTGGGCATCGGAGAGTAGTCCGGGTTGCGGCGCGCACGTTCCATCCAATCTCCAGGCCAGGAACGTCTCTGGCTGCTTCTGCGGCCGTAGAATCCATTTCCGGGGGCATCATGCGCAAACATGAACATCTCTCACGGCCGACTCGGCCGCTGCAGATCGACCGCCACAAGAACGTCGCCAGCGTTCTCGAGAAGATGCAGGGCATCTCGTTCCAGGGGCGGAATCTGGCCACGGCCTTCCAGGTCTGGAAGCGGATGCTCGGCGACCGCACCGTGATCATGATGGGGATGTCTGGGGCGATGGTTCCCGCCGGCATGCGGCGGCTGGTCGTCTATCTGATCAAGAACCGGCTCATCGACTGCTTGGTCTCGACGGGCGCCAATTTCTTTCATGACATCCACGAAACACTGGGACGCAAGCACTTTCAGTGCTCGCCCGCCGTGGACGACGTCGCATTGCAGAACCATCTGATCGACCGGATGTATGACACTCTGGCCGATGAGGAAGAATTCCGCGAGGAGGACGCCTATATCGGCCGCTTTGCATCGACGCTCGACCAGTCGCGGCCGTACACGACTCGCGAGTTCTTGAACATTCTCGGCAAAGAGCTTTCCAAGCGCGCCCAGGAGGACGGAATCGTAACGGCTGCCTCCAAGGCGGGAATTCCCCTCTATTGCCCAGCCATCGGTGACTCCTCGATCGGCATCGGCATCGCCGAGAATCGCTACCTGCGAAGGAACCGCTTCACCTTCGACGTCATCGGCGACGTGCTCGAAACCGCGCATCTAGCCGGCCAAGCCCCGTCGAGCGGGGTGGTTTATTTTGGCGGCGGCACGCCCAAAAATTTTATTCAGCAGAGCGAAGTCACCGCGGCCTTCATCCGCCAAGCGTGCGAAGGTCACAAATACGCCATCCAGGTCATCACCGATGCCCCGCACTGGGGAGGCCTCTCGGGGTGCACCTTTGAGGAAGCACAGAGCTGGGGCAAAATCGCTCCCGACGCGGGCCTCGCCACCGTGCACTGCGATTCGACCATCGCCATGCCCTTCCTGGTGACGGCCCTCTCCGAAAATCCTGGATTGATTCGAAAACGCAAGAAGCCGGTCTTTTCAATGGGACGCGAGCTGACTTTCAAATTCCCCAAGTAACGCGGGATTCAGCCCGGCAACGTACTGTCACACAAGTTCCCCACCAATGGACAGTCCAAGGGTTGTGCGGAGACCTCCGTTCGCATAGAATGGGCCGCGTGCAGGACATCGCACTGCGAATGCGAATCGGCCATTCACAGCGTCCTGGAGGTGAGTTTCCATGAAGTCCCGGAAAAAGCCGTCGCCAAAGAAGGCCAAAATCAGACCCGCTCACGCACGGCAAAAGAAAAGATCGGTCGCCGCTCAACCCTGGGCCCAAAGGATTTTCGGCATCAAAGTTCCAGCCATGGTGCAGCTGGTGAGTGTTTATTTGAACGTGAAGGACGTCGACGCTGCCTTGGCATTCTACGGGAATGCTTTTGGATTCAAGAAGAAACTTGTCATGCCAGGGCCGGATGGGCAAAGCTTTCACGCCGAGCTTTTGCACGGCAATTGCACGATTATGATCGGGCGACCCGCCCCCGAGTCCGGCTACAAGACGCCCGCGGACCTAGGCGGAACTCCGGCCACCGTGTACGTATACGTCAAGGATGTCGATGCCTTGGCCGCACAAGCTCGTGCTGCCGGCGCCCAAATCGTCCGCGAGCTCAAGGACGAATTCTGGGGAGATCGCGTTTGCGGGATCGCCGATCTCGACGGGCACTTATGGTATTTCGCCACGCTGAAGCGCATCGTGCCGCCGTCAGAAATGAAGCCACCAGCCTGATCGGGGGATTTCAATTCTATTTGCGGAACTCTGATGAACCGTCATATCAAATCCCGGTGTGGAAACGGCTACCAGTCGATTGTTGCGCCCGGAACCATGCGGTTTCTCGATTTCGCGCGCCTCGAGCTTGCCAAGGGTGAAAAGTACTCCGGCGACACCGGCGAGCGCGAACTGGTGGTGGATATTTTCGGCGGCCTCGCGAAAGTAACGATTGAAACTTCCAGCGGCGAGCGGGCAACCTACGAATCGGCCGGGGCGCGCGAGGATGTTTTTAGCGGGCCGCCCGCCATGGTCTACATTCCGATTCATTCAAGCTTTTCCGTCGAGGCGATATCGCCGCAATTCGGTGCGGGCCTCTTCACAGCCCCTGCCAAGACTGTCTCCCCGCCACGCCATCTGGCGGGAGCTGACGTGATCGCCAAGCAGGTGGGGCGCGAGAACTGGCAGCGCACGGTCTATTCCGCACTCGATGAGCGCACCAACGCGGAGCGGCTCCTCGCGGGTGAGACGTTGAATCCGCCGGGCAACTGGTCGAGCTACCCGCCCCACAAGCACGACAAGGCGAACCCTCCGAACGAGGCGGTTCTGGATGAGATTTACTTTTTCCGCGTCAAACCCGCGCAGGGGTTCGGGTTCATCTGGACGTATACCGACCCTGAAGTCAACGACGGTTTCTCCACGGAGATTAACGTAGACGACTCCGACACAGTGCTTCTTCCCTGGACGTACACCGAGCCGATCGACAACGAGGGCTTCTCCACGGTTTTCGTCGTCGAAGACGGCGACACGGTCCTGCTGCCGCGCGGCTTCCATCCTGTCGTCGCGGCGCCGGGCTACGAGCTGCATTACGCATGGGTCCTTGCGGGTGAAGAGCGCCGCTACGGCGCCTGGGCCGATGACCCCCGTCATGCGTGGGTGAGACCAAAGTGACAAGCGACGAGCGAAGTACAGAAGACGAATGACAAAACCACTTCGCTCTCCTTTCCCTCACTCTTAATTCGCCCTTCATACTTCGTTTCGTTTACATGGACAATCCATCTCCCTCTGCTTCCTCTTCCTCGCGCACCACGATTCCCCACCTTCGCTGGTCCATCTGCGCTCTGCTCTTCGCCGCCACCACGATCAACTACGTTGACCGCATCGTATTCTCCGTTCTTATTCCAGTTATCCGCCAGGAGATGCACATCTCCGACCTGCAGTACGGATATATCAACGGCGCGTTTCAGGGGGCTTACACGGCGGCGTTCTTCTTCGCGGGCCGGTTCATTGACCGTATTGGGACGCGCCTCGGCTTCGCCGTGTCGGTGGCTTTGTGGTCCCTGGCGGCGGCGTTTCATGCCTTGGCACGCGCGCCACTGGGGCTGGGTTTCTGGCGGGCTATGCTGGGTGTGGCCGAATCCGGAAATTTTCCCGGCGCGGTGAAAGCTGTCGCCGAGTGGTTTCCTCAGCGCGAGCGCTCGCTGGCGATCGGCCTCTTCAATGCCGGACCCACTTTCGCGTCCGTAATCGGGCCACCGGTCATCGTCTGGATATTGGGGTTATGGGGCTGGCGGGCCTGCTTTCTGGTGACGGCGTCGCTTGGACTCCCATGGCTGGTGATCTGGCTGTTCGCTTATCACCTTCCCGGCGCGCACCCCTTTATCAGCGAGTCCGAGCGCAATCACATTCTTTCCGACAGGGCGGATGACGGCGACGAAACCCCCGTTGGGTGGCTTGCGGCATTACGGCACAAACAAACGTGGGGCTTCGCGCTGGCGAAATTTGTGACCGACCCGGTCTGGTGGTTTTATCTCTACTGGCTGGTGCCATACCTGTATGACGTGCGCGGATTCAACCTCACGGAAATTAGCTGGGCACTTCCCTTCGTTTATCTGATGGCGGGCGTGGGAAGTACTTGGGGAGGCTGGCTGCCGGGTTATTTGATGCGGAAGGGCTGGCCGCTGGCGAAAGCCCGCAAGACCACCTTGGGCCTGTTCGCCGCCATGATGCCTATCGCGGGGCTTTCGGCTCTCGCCTCCCGCTCGGCGCTCGCCATTGCGCTGCTCAGTCTGGCGATGTTCGCGCATCAAGGTTGGTCGAGCAATCTATTCGCCACGACCTCGGATGTTTTTCCCAATAAGGTTGTCGCGTCCGTCACCGGCATCGGCGGGACGCTGGGGGGACTGGGCGGGATCTTCCTCTCGACCTTCATTCCCGGGATTGTGGTCACGTATCTCGGCTATACGCCGCTGATCCTCGGTTTTGGCTTCTTTCATCTCACTGGGTTTTTCATCGTGCATCGCCTGATGGGAGACATGAAGCGGATTGTGGTGTGAGTTTAACGCAATGCTCCTCCCCACAGCGTAGCCGCCGCTACAGCGCCATGATCGGAACGATGGCCTGCTGGATATCGCCCGTGACGCGCGCGTCGCGCTCCTCAACGTAAACATCCACTTCGCTGCGGACGCCGAACTCCGGAAGGTAAATTCCCGGCTCGATGGAAAAGCACGTCCTCGGAATGATGCGCCGGTCGTCGTGCATTTCGAGGTTGTCCATGTTGGCGCCGTTGCCATGCACGTCTTCGCCGATGGAGTGGCCGGTGCGGTGCACGAAGCACTCCTCGTAGCCGTGGCGCGTGATGACGCCGCGCGCCGCGTCATCCACCTGGTAGCCGCGAATCGGGCGGCCCTCCCGCGTGGACCGTTGAATGAAATCCACCGCCATGTCGCGCGCCTCTTTCACAATATCAAAAATCTCCGTGTAGCGCGCCGGCACTTCCTTCCCCACAAAACCCGTCCAGGTAATATCGAAATAAACTGAGCCGGGCTTGCGCAGCTTCGCCCAGGCGTCGATCAGGACGAAGTCGCCTTCGCGGATGGGAAGTGAAGTCTTCGCGGTGGGCGCGTAGTGCGGGTCGCCGGAATGCTCGTTGACGCACACGGCGAGCACGTCGTCCGCAGTGATGCCGTATTTGTCGTATTGCCGGAGGGCATGCTGCTGCACGTCGTACTCGCCGATGGCTTTCCCCGCACGAACCGAATCGCGAATGAACTCGAATGCATTGCGGACCAGCGCGTGGACGGCCTTGCCCGCTTCGAGGTGCGAGGCAAAAGCCACGTCCGACCAGCGCGCCTCGAACAGTTGCACCAGGTCGGCCGATGAAACGACTTCCGCGCCCAACTTCCGGACCAGCTCGACTGTCCCCGCGTCGACCAGCCCGATGTAGGGAATGTCATTCATGCGGGAATACTGCATCGCTACGGTCTTCTTCCCGGCGAGGATTTTCGCGAGCGCATCGCGCTGCTCCTGCCACGAGGAGTATTCCTGCGTCGCGCCGGGCAAGCCGTCGAGTGAGCCTCTCTCAATACGGTGAACGATTTTGGCGGGCTCTCCCCATGAAGGAATCAGGTAATACCACCGGCGCGAACATTTCTGCGGGTCCACGCCCAGCACGCGGTAAGCGATCGTATCCCGCCGGTGATGGTCGTAAAACAGCCAGCCATCGAGCTGGGCCTCGCGTAATGCCGCCTGAATTGCGTTGAGATCCACTGACAACCTCCCCTAGCCAGCCCTACAAATCTTCACTCCACCCCACGAATCTTATTGGAACGGCACGGCTCTTCGGGGTTGCCAAATGAGGGCCCCGACTGAGCTCGGCTGCAGCCGTCGGCGGAAGGGCACGACTTCAGTCGTGCCGAGTTGAACCTTCCCGTCGTTTTGCCGGGGCTTCAGCCCCCGAGACACGCCGGTGGCGGATCCAATTCAAACCCAGCATGTGCGGAGGAGTAAGAATACTCCTCTTCTCTGGGCGCCAACTTTCTTTTGACCGGATTAACCCGGATGTACATCACATGGCTCTGAAAATCACGGAAATCCTTGACGATATGGTTCGTGAAACCGCGCTGCCAAATTTCACCTTTAAAGCTAAGCTCCGTGCCCGCGCGAAATGAAAAGCCGCCCTTTACCAGTTGCACGGCGCGCTCGACCGTCATCCCCTCCTCCAGAGATATAAGCAAGTGGAAATGATCGGGCATCAGCACGAACTCGTGGAGATGGTACCGTCCTTCAGTCCGATAATGGAGCAGCACATCAAGAAACAGTTTTCCCATTCGTTCCGATTGAAATAGAGAGCGCCTCTCGTGCGTGACTGAAGTCACGAAGAAGGTTCTCAGCTGACGGGAACGCGGTGGTTTCGCCATCTCCATAGTCCCGGGGCTAAAGCCCCCAAAATGCCAATTCTGGCAGCTTCTGGCAGCACGACTAAAGTCGTGCCCTTCCACGACGGCTTAAGCCGCCTTCCCTTCTCCGCCTGCTTCGCCGGGCTTGAAAATTCTATCGTAAATCACCATGAGGAGCGTGCCGGCGATTCCGATAGCCGCGACCGCCCACCACATCAACTCGGGCCTCTTCAGAACGTCGCCGAAATATTTGAGGAGGTGGCCGCCCAAGGGCCCCGCCACAAAATATCCGATGGCGACGGGCAAAAGAGCGTAGCCCATGTAAAGCCCCTGCTGGCCAGAGGGCGCGAGGCGCGAAATGTAATCGTAATAGCGCGATACCTGAACCATTTCGCCAATCGCCACCACAATGAGCGCCGCGATAAATCCCCAGACTGTCGGGAAGATCGCCAGGATCGGCCAGCCCAGGCTGGTGATAAGCAAACCGAGCGTCATGGCAGAGAATGCCTTCATCCGGCGGGTCAGAAAACTAATCGGAATCTGCAAGCAGATCACCGCCAGCGGATCGACAGAGAGCAGCAGATCGAAATCGGCGTTCGGGTCAACGTAGCCGCGGATGAAAAGCGGCCCGCCAACAAACTCCTGCCAGAACACCACGAAGAAACTGGAAAAAATAAGGAGAAAAAGGATGAAGCGGAAATTCCGAAGAACCACGAACATATTTTTGAGGGCAGCCGCCACGCTTGCCACCTTTTCTTCGCCCGCCTGCGCCGGGTCGCGGTAGAAGAAAAATGTGAACAAGAACATCAGAAAGACGCTCAGCGCGGACACGCGGAAGACGTTTTCCATGCCCAGGTCGAGCTTCTTGCGCACCAGCCAAGCCACAACCGGACCGAGCGTAGCCCCGATGTTGACGATGGTGTAGTAGATGGAAAAGCCCACGGCGCGGACGTTTTCGCGCGAGGCGCGTGCCGTCGTGCCCGCCACACACGGTTTCACCACCGACGGACCAAGCGCCGGGATCATCAGAATTCCAAAGACAAGCCACTTGTCCGAAAGAGCCGTCCGTGCCGCCTGCATCCAGGGGGCGGCGAGCGAGCCCAGCAGAAAATACCCAACACTCATCACGACGTAGGCGAAGATCAGCGCGCGGCGAAAACCAAAGCGGTCGGCGAGCGTCCCGCCCAGCACGGGCAGGAACCACACCACGAAACCGTACGTTCCGATCATCCATCCGGTGAGTTCCTTCGAAAAGTGGAGTTGCTCGCTGAGGTAAATCGCAAGGACTGCGGTCGTTCCGTAATATGAAAGTCGTTCGAAGAGCTCGGTAAAGTTTGCGACCCAGAACGGGCGGTCGAAACCGGTTCGAATTTCTCCCAGGCGGTCGAGGAAGCTCAAGAAACCCTCCGCGCCGCGTCGTCATGGACAAGCGCCACGAGCTGGGCCTTTATTTCTTCACCCGGCCGGCCGGATATCCGCAGGAGTTTTCGACGCGACTTTTGGCCCGCAAGGATTGTGACATCGGACTTTGCTACGCTGACTGCCTTGGCAAGAAATTTGACGCAGGCTTCGTTGGCTTCGCCCTCCACAGGCGGTGCGTGAAGTTCCAATACCAGTTCTCCCGAGGGACTGACCCTCAGGCGGTCGCGTCGCGCCCGAGGCTTGACACGCAGCCAGAGAGATAGAGAGTCGCGCTCGATCTTAAAGTCGCTCATGACCAGTAGAGCCGGGCTTCAGCCCGGCATGCCGCCCTGAAGGGCGGCGCTACGTTGCTGCTAGCTTCTCGCCCCGAAGATCGCCGTCCCGACGCGCACCATCGTCGCGCCCTCTTCGATCGCCACCTCGAAATCGTGGCTCATGCCCATGGAAAGTTCCTGCATCGCGACTCGCGGGAGATTTTTCGTGGCGATTTCGGTTGCAAGCTCCCGAAGCCGCCGGAAGTATGGTCGTACCTGTCCAGGGTCGTCAAAGAACGGCGGAACCGCCATGAGTCCGCGAATTTCCAGTGTCTCGAATGAGCCCGCCGCCTCGGCGAGCGGCAGGACATCGCTTTCGTGAACGCCGGATTTCGATTCCTCCCCGCCCAGATTGACTTCGATCAGCACCGAAAGTTTGTCGCCGCTACACGGAGCAACTTTGTTCAGCCGCTCCCCCAATCGCATCGAATCGAGCGAGTGGAACCAGTGAAAGAGTTCGCGCGCGGGCTTCGCCTTGTTGGATTGCAGGTGCCCGACCAGGTGCCACGTCGCGGTCAGGTCGGAAAGTGCGGGCCGCTTCGCCGCCGCCTCCTGGACGCGGTTCTCGCCAAAGTCGCGTAGGCCTGCCTCGTAAGCTTCACGGATGCGCTCGGCGGGAACGGTTTTGGTGATCGCAATGAGCCGGATGTCTTCGGGCGCGCGCCCGGCGCGGCGGCTGGCGGCGGCGATGCGCTCCCGCACTCGGCCAATGTTGTCTGCAATCTCCGTTACCATCGATCGGCCGCTCTCCAAAGCCGGGTGCCATTCTAGCATCAGCGCGGTTCGACCGCGCCTTGGTACACCTGTCCCGCCACGTCGGTACGAGTCGCCCCATCAAAGGCCGCCCCTTGCCGGAGCTGCCGCGTGGACCCCACGGTGCCGCCAGCGCGCTGCCTCGATCTCCTGGCTTTTCGAGGCTACAAGCGCGTGATGCTCGACAGGCTGATCTCCTGGCCGGACCATCCCGACCCCGGCGTGAAGTATTTCTCCGGCGCCGCGACCTACCGCAGGAAAATTGAAGCTCCCCAAAGCACGCGGGCCAGGAACCACACGCTCTATCTCGACCTCGGACGTGTGGCGGTGATCGCCGAGCTCACAGTCAATGGTCAGGATTTGGGAATCTTCTGGAGGCCTCCGTTCCTCACCGACATTACGAACGTCATTCGAGCGGGAGCCGACTCCCGCTTCGGCCCATGGCCCAATCGGGCCCCGCGAGGCGCGCGGAGCATCATCTGGCGCAAGAGAGCGAGTCCGGATAGACTGTGGCAGTAAAGACATCCCAGTGAGAACCGTGGACAGCAAAACACCATTTGGGCGGCAGACGTACACCGGACTGTTCCTGATCGCCATGGCCGCGCTGATGTACGAGATCCTTCTGACGCGCATATTCAGCGTCACGATGTGGTACCACTTCGCCTTCGTCGCCGTTTCGGTAGCCATGTTCGGAATGACGGTCGGGGCTCTGTTGGTCTATTTGTGGCCTTCGCTCTTCCCCCCTGACCGTGTGCATCAACATCTGACATGGAGTTCCCTTGCCTTTGCATTCATGATGTCCGTCAGTCTGGTCGCCCACATGTCAATTCCTTTCGTCGTCCCCAAATCACTCCTCACCCTCATCCTGATGGCATTCAACTATCTGGTGATTTCGGTGCCTTTCGTCTTCAGTGGCATCGCTGTCTGCCTGGCGCTCACGCAATTTCCCCGGCAATTTAGCTCCCTCTATGCCGCCGACCTTGCAGGTGCGGCGACCGGCTGCATCCTGGCGGTGGCCATTCTCAGGGTCGCCGACGCCCCCTCCGCCATCGTCATGGTGAGCGGCCTGGCAGCCGCCGGGTCAATGCTATTCGCATCGGGAGATTACAGCAGCCGATTGCGCCGCATCGCCATGGTGTGCGGCGCGCTGGCGGTGGGCTTTGCGGCTTGGTCTGGCTACCGCGCAGTGACGAACCGGCCCTGGCTCAAGCTGACATGGGCCAAGGGCCGCCCGGAAAAAGACACGTTGTACGAAAAGTGGAATTCGTATTCGCGCATCCGGGTATATGGAGATCCGGCAAAAGCCAAGGTCCCGTGGGGTGTGAGTCCGGCGTGTCCTGCCAAAAGGGTGTCCCGTGAACTCAACCTGACTATCGATTCCACCGCAGATACGCCCTTGACGTTTTTCGATGGCGATCTCCGCCGTGTTCAGTATTTGAAATGCAGTGCCACCAACATGGTCTACGCCTTGCGACCGGATTCCCAGGTCCTAATCGTGGGCACTGGAGGCGGTCGGGACATTCTGTCGGCGCTGGCGTTTCAACAACGGTCGATTGTCGGTGTGGAGTTAAATCCGGAGATTGTCTCCGCAGTAGACAACACTTTCGGCAGTTTCACCGGCCATCTGGACCGCAACCCCCGGGTGCGGCTCGTTGCCGATGAGGCGCGCAGCTACCTCGCCCGGCACCAGGACCGCTACGACGTCATCCAGATCTCGTTCATCGACACGTGGGCCGCCACCGCGGCGGGAGCATTCGTTCTCAGTGAGAATTCGCTCTACACGGTCGAGGCCTGGAAAGTATTCCTTTCCCGGCTTCACCCCAGGGGAGTCCTAGCCGTGTCGCGCTGGTACTTTCGGGATCGGCCCGCCGAAATATACAGGCTCACCGCTCTCGCCGCCCGCGCCCTGCGGGAAGCCGGAGTGAATCAACCGCGCGACCACCTCATTGTCGTACGGCAATGGCTCGCAGAACACGACGGGGTGGAAGGCATTGGAACACTCCTGGTGGGCAAGGATCCCTTTACCGAAAAGGATGTGATTGTGGCACGTGAATTCGCTCAGCGGCTCGAATTCGACCTGGTGCTCTCGCCGGACGCTTCCTTGGATCCCACCTTCGTCGAAATCGCCTCCAGCCCGAACCTCGATCGTCTGACGGCGGACTATCCCCTCAATATCGCCCCGCCCACCGACGACAGCCCGTTCTTCTTTCACATGCTGCGTTTCAGGAATATTCTCAACCGGCAACTGCAGAGGCAAGGTGCGGCGAGCGCCAATCTCCAGGCTGTGGCGATTTTGGTCGGGCTGCTGGGGACGGTTTGTGTTCTGACCCTGCTGTGTATCATTATACCTTTGGTTATCACCTTCAGAGGAACGGCGCTGCGCGGGACGATTCCCTTATTCGTTTACTTTGCTTCCATCGGAATCGGCTTCATGCTGGTGGAAATCTCCCAGATGCAGAGGCTCATCGTCTTCCTGGGGCATCCAACCTACGGGCTTTCAGTCGTCCTTTTTGCGCTTCTTCTCGCCTCGGGCCTCGGAAGTTTGTCGACAAGAGGTTCTCACTTGTCTGCGCCCGCGCGGCTCTTGTCGCTGCTCGCTGTGGTGGTGATTTTTGGCGCCCTCTCCCCTTTCGTGATCGATCGATTTCGTGAAGCAACGACTGCCGTGCGAATCATCGTGGCCGCCGGAATTCTTGTCCCGTTGGGTATCCTTCTGGGCATGGCGCTTCCCTTGGGGATGCGGGCGGCCGCGAACCGGTCCGCGTCACTTACCCCCTGGCTGTGGGGAATCAATGGCGCCACGTCGGTCGTCGCGTCGGTGGCCGCCGTCGTCATCGCCCTGGGCTCGGGGATCACCGCGTCATTCTGGTCAGGCTTCGCCGCGTATGCGCTGGGGATAGGCGTTCTGATTGTGACCCGTCAGCTGAAGGTACCCGGCGAGACAAGCTGACAAGGGGAAGGCCGCGAGTGGCTCCGTGAGACGC
>JACQNR010000051.1 GCA_016202975.1 Acidobacteriota bacterium | reverse complement strand
GAATGGCGCTGGCCGAGTGGGCCAAAGAAGTCCACCGGCTCAGCGAACGACGCGGCAGCAATCTGCTGCAGTTGGGTTGCTTGGCGAACCGCCAAAGCGGTGCTAATGACCTCACTCTTCTCTTTTGAGGAGAGAAGTCAGGACCGCGAAGCAACGCTCAAAGGAGGGCGTAGTATGTTTGCTGAAAAGATGATGAAGAAAGTGTCTTTCTTTATGGGAGTTCAGGTGACGTTTGTTTTAATACTTTGGGCGTCGTTTTGTTCAACGGCCGCCGCTCAAACCACGGCAGCTATCGTAGGCTTGGTTACAGATCCTAGTGGGGCAGCCATACCGGACGCAAAGGTCACGATCACGCATCCTGCTACGGGCCAAGAGCGCTATTTCCAAACCGACAGTACGGGGAATTATGCCTTCACCCTGCTCCCTATAGGCGACTACAGTGTCCGAGTAGAGCACGCGGGCTTCAAGACATGGGCAGTTCCTAAGGTGACGCTTGCGGGCGGCGACCGGTTAAAGCTTGACGCGTCCCTCGAAATTGGTGAGGTACACCAGTCCGTCGAGGTTACAGGACAGACGCCAGCGCTGCAGACGCAAAATGCCACGTTGGGCACCTTGGTTACGAGCCGCGCCACGCAGGATCTCCCGCTCAACACGCGAAACTTCGTCGCCCTGGTGCAGCTCGGCCCGGGAGCAAATTTCAGTACTTCCGGATTCGGGGGCGCTTTCGGGGGCGGCGGTGGGCCGGACGACCGCCGGCAGAGTTCAAATATCACGGTGAACGCGCAGTCGGCCATGAGCAACAATTTCCTGATCGACGGAATGGACAACAACGAACGCTTCGTGGGCACGGTGGTCATTAAACCGTCGATGGATGCAATAGCAGAAATGAAGGTTCAAACCAATCTGTACGCGGCCGACACAGGAAGAACGGCCGGGGGCGTGATCAACTTGGTCACCAAATCGGGCACCAACAGCTTGCATGGGAGCCTTTTTGAGTTCTGGCGGAACGAAAAATTAGATGCAGCGAATTTCTTCGCAGCCCCTGGGTCTCGCCCACCCTACAAGCAGAACATTTTCGGTGGCAGCCTGGGTGGCCCCATCAAGAAAGACCGCACATTCTTCTTTGGCGACTTTGAGGGGCTTCACATCCGGCGGGGGAACACGTACGTCGCCACCGTACCGACAGCCAATATGCGGAACGGGGACTTCTCGGAACTCCTGCCCACCAATCAACTCTACAATCCGAATACTGGCGCCCCTTTCGCGGGGAATATCATAACCAGCAGCGAGTGGGATCAGGTGGGATACAACTTACTCCAATACTATCCGGAGCCGACAAGCAGTGGACTGGCTAACAACTTCACGAATAGCCCGCCCTTTAAGCAGGACCAAAATACTTTCGACGTGAAAATCGACCACATGATCTCAGATCGCAACGCAATTTATTTCCGTTATTCATTCGCTGACACCGATACCGTGCAACCGTTTGCGATCCCCAACGGAGACGGATTGGTGGCCGGCCCGTCTTTCCAGCGCAGCCAGGGCGCCCAGCTCAACTATATTCGCACTTTCAGTCCTCGGTTGGTGATGGCGCTGAGGGCTGGCTATGGCCGCTATCGCATCGATAGTCTTTCGGGGAACGCTGGGAAGAACCTCTCCGAGCAGGCCGGTCTCCAAGGCTCGAACCTTGACTCCGTGAGCTCGGGGCTTGGCGCGTTCTGGCTCTTTGGCGCTACCTGGCTCGGTGGCAACTTTTACGTCCCAGACCTCAATAGAAACAACATATACCAGGTGAATGGGGACGTCACGTATCAAAGAGGCTCCCATAATCTCGTATTCGGGGCAGACATTCGAAAGCGGCGAGTCGCTGAGACCCAAAGCCAATCCGCCTCCGGCTGGTTCTTTTTCTCCGGAGGTGCAACCGCCAACCCCCAAACCTTCGCTGGTGGTAACGTCTTCGCATCGCTCATGATGGGGGCCCCATTTTACGGGGACCGGACAAGGCAGCGAGTATTCCCGAATTATAGGTTCGGCGAAGCGGACGCGTTCGTTCAGGACAACTGGCGTGTCACGCCACGGCTGACTTTTAACCTGGGCTTGCGCTATGACTATTACAGTCCGATCTCGGAAACCCGCAACCAGATCGCGAATTTCGACCCCACAGCCGTCGAGCTTGTGGTTGCCGGCGAGAATGGCGTGTCGGACACTGCGGGCGTCAAAAAAGACTGGGTCAACCTTTCACCACGTTTTGGATTCGCTGCAATGCTCTCCCAGCGCACGGTGTTGCGCGGTGGGTACGGTATCAGCTTTGTGCCGGTGCCTATGGGGACTGGTTACGCGTTGCGAAATGGACCGTTTATGAGCACATGGAACATGCCTGCTGGCTGGAGGCTTTCGGATGGTATGCCATTGACTTACATACCGAATGATCCCACGAACCCGGCAGGCGTAGTTTTTGGCGCGGCATTCGATATGGAGATCCCGTACGTTCAGCAGTTCAACCTGACGCTGCAGCGCGAACTGCCGGCCAAGCTGGTCGCGAGCGTGGGTTATGTTGGCCTGCTGGGCAGGAAGTCGGGAAGTGTGGATGCCAACGAGCCTTTTCCGGGAAACCCCGCCACCGTTCAACAAAGGCGGCCCTATTATTCCAAATTTCCCAACTTAACCAACGTCTTTCTCTTAGGCGGCTTGTACACTAACAGCAGTTACAACGGGCTGCAGGCAACATTGGAGCGCAGGTTCGAGCAGGGGTTAGGTTTCGTTGCCAATTACACTTGGTCCCACGCACTCGATAATAATGATTATCGGCCCCTGGCGACCGGTGGGATCTTCTCGAAAGCGAATTCGTCAATGGATCTACGCCACCGCTTCACACTGACTCTTGGGTACGAGT
>JACQNR010000448.1 GCA_016202975.1 Acidobacteriota bacterium | reverse complement strand
GCCGCAAGTGCTCCCAACAGCGCTCCTCGTCGCCGAAAAGCCGCCGGAACCTTTCTATCGTCATCATTCCCTTACCCTTAGCCTTTTTCATGCCTCCCATTATATCGCTTTTTATTCGCCGGAGCAACATTGATATTCATATTCTCGAGATCTGAATATCAAGCTAACTCAGGCCAGTCCGCCAGGACGTTTTCTTTCAGCCATTTGCCGCGCCCATGTCTCGCTAACGTGGAGACCTTCCGGTGGAGCCTCGCCATCATAAAGAAGGCGGCCCAGTGGACCGCTTCTACATTCTTTGCTCCTTTGTTTTCAATAACATCGTGGGTTCGTTCCGTTAGACTTGCTGCTGAATCGCCCCTCACTCCTTGGTTTTGGGTTTCATCGCTAGCCTAGTATTATAGCATACGTTTCCGGCCGGGCCAAGCGACGGGCCAGGAAGTTGCGTTCGAAGTTCGAGAAGTAGCGCCGGGCTTTGTGCCCGGCAGGTTTGGGATGCCAAGGATTCTGCTCCGAACGGCGGCGCTACGAGGCAGTTTCTTCCGCCGGGACGTATAGCGTGCTGCGATTCCGCCCGGCGCGCTTCGACTCGTAGAGCGCCTTGTCGGCGGCTTGCAGGACATCTTCCAGGCCGTGCCCGTGGTCGGGGTAGATTGCGATCCCCAGGCTGACCGTCACCTGGGGCATCGGCTTATCGCCTCCCGACGGAATCACCATCCGCTCGACGGCCTGGCGAATACGCTCGGCGACCAGCATGCACGACTGTTGCCCCGTGTCGGGCAGCATGACGACGAACTCCTCGCCGCCGTAGCGCGCCGCAAGATTGGCCTCGCGGATGGCGCGGGTCGCCGTCCGGGCAAAATGCCGGAGAATGCGGTCTCCGGCCTCGTGCCCGAACACATCGTTGCGCTCCTTGAAATGGTCGAGGTCCATCATGATGACGCCGAGCGGCTGCTCCTTGCGCCGCGCCATGGCGATCAGCTTTCGCGCGTACTCTTCCAGGAAACGCCGGTTGTACAGGCCGGTGAGTTCGTCCACATTCGCCTGTTCCTTGGTGCTTTCGAGCAGCCGGAGGTTGGAGAGCGCGGTCGCCGCGCCGCTCAGATAGCTTTCCAGCAGGCTTTCACGCTCCGGCGTCCAGAGCCCTTTCGGGCCTTCGACACGCACCGCGCCGATGATGACGCCACCAGCAATGAGCGGACCGCAGTAATACGAGCCCTCGCCGGGCGGAACGAAACGCGAAGGGCAGAGCGGCTCGGTCATGACATCATTGACGCGAAACCGCCGCCCCATCCTCACCGCCTTGCAGTTGTGCGGTTCCGGAATGACCGGCCAATCCTGAAGCTCCGCGGGAAGCGGGGCAAGGGTCGCCGCCGCCTCCAGGAAATTCTCCTCCGAGTTCAGTTTGAAGATGATGACCTGCCGCGGATGGAACCGGTCGCGCAAGGAATAGAGGATGTGCTCGTAAATTTCGCCTTCCGACGTGCACTGGGTCACCACTTCCGAGAAGCGGTTCAAGGCGGCGAGTTCCTCGCGCTCCTGGCGAAGCGCCCCGGTCATGTGCGCAAAACTCTGCGAGAGCACGCCGAATTCGTTGTCGGTGGGGGGAGGGAGAGCCAGCTTGAAGTCACCGCGGCTGACGCGCTCGGAGGCGTCGATCAACTGCCGCACAGGCTGTTCGAGAAGACCAGCGACCTCGCGGGTGACCAGAAGGACTATCAGGGCAACCAGCGCCGCCACCACCAAGGCCATGATGAGCATGCGCTTCATCAACTGCTCGGCGGCGCGCATGGAGGCCTGATTCTCGGCGCGGTCGGCGTCGATCACGGCCAGCAGCGGCTTGCGCACCGCGTTGAAACGCCGCACACCCTCGTCCTTGATGCGGGTGATATCCAGTTGCGCGCCGCGGTCCACATCACGGATCGTGGGGTTGACCCAGTCGGTTTTCCAGCGCGTGACGGCCGCCTGAACTTCGTCGATATCCTTAAGCTGTGGGCTGTCATTACCTTCGAGTTCTCGAAGCCTCGTCAGGCCGGTCAGAAGCCGGTCAGAAAGCTCGCCATAGGTTGCCAGCATGGCGCGGTCGCGATAGAGAACGTATCCTCGCACGCCCATGTGAATTTCGGCGACGGTGCGCAGAACGTCTTCTCCCGTCGCCACGCTTTCGAGGGATTGGGCGGTGCTCCGACTCGTATGCAGCGCCAGCCAGTAGGAATAAAGCAGCAGGGCGACCGAACAGAGAAGGACAAAAATCGGCGGCAGCGTGACCAGCAGCACCTGCTGGCGAATCTTCAAATTGCTGATCGCGAAGGCCATAGTCGACCGCCTGGCGGCACCGTCCCCTGCGAAACGTACCGCAGTCGGCGAGCCCCGTCAACCGCATTGAAAAATCCGGCTACTCCACGACGAATTCTTCCGGTTTGTACTCTTGGGCGTAATCCAGCAGCGCCCGCAAGTTTTCCGGAGGCATGTTTGGGGAAACCTCACACCCCGAACCCACCACGTGAAAGCGTCCGCAGGTGACGTGGCACTCGCGCGCCGCTTCATACACCTTCCGCGGAGTGCCCTCCAGCAAATCCGTAATCGTCGAAACATTGCCCAGGACGACGCGCCGCGGTCCGAGAGTCTTTCGGGCCTCGGGAAGGTTGGTGTGGAAATCCAGCTCGTAAATGTCCACCGGCAATTCCGCTATCAGGCGCATCAGCGCGTCGGTCTTCCCCCATATGTGGAGCCGCGTGATGACATGCCGGTGCCGTGAATTGATGGGTTTCGAGCACGCGGCGAGCTCGCTTAACCACCCGGCAACTAATCCATCTCGCGGACGAATTTGCCGAGTTTGGAAATTTTCTTCATGAGCGAATTGAAGCGGCCGAGCGGCAGGGCGTTGGCGCCGTCCGACAAGGCGCGGGC
>JACQNR010000435.1 GCA_016202975.1 Acidobacteriota bacterium | reverse complement strand
GCGATTTCAGAAATCAAGACCGATGAGGACAAGATTATTACCATCGAAGACCCGGTCGAATATCAACTGCGAGGCGTAACCCAGATCCCTGTGAACGAGAAGAAGGGCCTGACGTTCGCGCGCGGGCTGCGCTCCATCCTGCGCCACGACCCGGACAAGATCATGGTGGGCGAGATCCGCGACAACGAAACCGCGCAGATTGCCATCCAGTCGGCGCTGACGGGCCACCTGGTGTTTACGACCGTGCACGCCAACAACGTGGTGGACGTGCTCGGCCGGTTTCTCAACATGGGCGTCGAGGCGTACAATTTTGTTTCCGCGCTGAATTGCATCCTGGCGCAGCGCCTGGTGCGGACGATTTGCGAAAAATGCAAGCGGCCCATTGATCCGCCGCTCGAGTTGTTCGAGGAATCGGGACTCGACCCCGCAGGCTGGACTGACGTGCAATTCTACGAGGGCGAAGGCTGCGCCAACTGCAGCCAGACCGGCTTCCGAGGGCGCACGGCGATGGGCGAATTGCTAGCGCTCTCCGACCATGTGCGGGAACTGATTCTCGACAAGCGTCCGACGACGGAAATCCGGCGAGTGGCGCGCAAGGAAGGAATGTTCACACTGCGCGAGTCGGCTATCGAAAAAGTTCGCATAGGTTTGACGACTCTCAAGGAAATCAACAAGGTGACGTTTGTTGATTAAGACACGGGTGGGAGTGCCATTAAACGGATGCTGAAGTCCATTGCCAGACGAATCGTTGGGGGTGGCCACGGTGCCACGGCGCGTTTTACGCTTCCGCCTGTGGTGTTTGAGGTCGCACCGGGTTTTGTGTCGGGTTTTGCGGTGGAGGGCTCCAAACGAGCGGGCCGGAGGATCCGCAAGATCGCGCTTCAGCCCTTGAGCCCCCAATCGCTCGACCCCCACCTGAGCCGCGCCAATATCTGCAACGGGGAAGAGTTTGGACGCGCAACGGCGGGTTTGATTTCCGCCGTGGGGAACGGGGACGGCCGGTTCGGCCTGGTCTTGCCGGACGGCGCCATGCGCGTCGCCCTACTTTCGTTCGAATCGCTCCCCCATGATTACGAATCGGCCGAAGCGCTGATTCGCTGGCGAATGAAGGACAAGCTGCCCTTTAACGCGGAGGAAGCGCGGGCCACGTTCCAAGTGCTCGCCGAATCCCCCGGGCGCATTGAGGTCCTGGCGCTAGCCATGCGTGACTCGGTAATTGGCGAATATGAATCGGCCTTCGCGGCGCTGGAGGGGGAGGCCGCGCTGATTGTCCCTGCGGCGGTGGCCTTGCTTCCGCTCCTTCCGGACAGTCATTCGAGCGCCCAGGTGCTCATCCATGTTTGTGGTAACTGGCTCACTGTTGTGGTCACTTCCGGCTCTGTCCCCTACGCCTGGCGGACTCGCGAATTGGATCCGCTCGACGTCACGAATTACGAGCGTGAGATAGCGTCGGAAGCGGCCCGCGTTCTGGCGAGCGCCGGCGACCGAACCCAGGCAGAGGTGGGCAGTGTCTGGCTTTGCACCCGGCCTCCTGCGACAAGCGATCTAGCGGCTGTCATCGCCAGCGCGATGGACCGGGAAGTAACGCTGATGCGCCCGGAGCCTGGGCTGGCGTCGGCGCTCGGCCAGGACGATCGGTCCAGGTTTGAACAGTTCGGTGCGCCGATCGCCGGGCTTGTGGCGAACGCAAGTTGAAATGAAGACCACACTCAACCTCGCCTTACCATCCAGCAGCCGCGAGCGCTACGCGCTCGCCTGGTCAATTCCGGTCGGCGCGGTCGGGCTGATAGCGCTGGTGCTACTGAGTGTCTCGGCGGTCAAGGATTACCAGTCATTGCGGCGCGAGCGCGCTTCCGTGGCCGATCTCCAGCGCGAGGAGGGGCGGGTCCGGGCGCAAGAAACGGCGATCAGGCAGGAACTCGATCGCCCGCAACTGCGGGAGATTTATCGCTATTCAAGGCTCATCAATGATGTCATTGGGCGCCGCGAGCTTTCCATGCTTCAATTGGTTGCCAAAGTGACGCAGGTTCTTCCGGAGGATGTTCGTCTCGACGGGCTGGAACTCGATTTGGAAAGCGGTGACCGGGTCGTGCGCCTCACGATTTCGGCCGAAATGGAAGAGTCGCTTGAGAAATTTCTGGTCAACCTCGAGAACTCGTCCGACTTCACGGACGTCAACGTCATCAGCCATGGGCTGCCCGACGAAAAGGGGGAGGGAGGCAGCGATCTGGCGACCGCAGCTTGCCTGGTTCGCTATGTGGGTGGGGGCCCGAAGCCGCAATGAACCGCCGTCGACGCAAACTTGTGACTCGGATTGTCGAGGCGTTTGCCGTGAGCCTGGTGACCTTTGACCTGGTCCTTTATTTAGCCCTGGTGCGCCCGCTCAAGAACCTGCAAGTTTCGGCGGAGAATGAGTACAGTGCGACACGGAGTCGAATCCAGGAGGGGAAGGGTCGGGTCGCGCGACTGGAACAGTACAGGGTGGACGTCCCCAAGTCAGAAACCGAGCTTAAAGAATTCCTGACCCAACACGTTCCCGACCGGCGCCAGGGGTTTTCGCATGCCGCGCGATTGGTGAGGAAGATGAGCGAGGATTCGAAGGTGCGGTTGACCAGTGTCTCCTACAAGCTATCTGGCCAGACTGACAGCCCGCTGGCCCGCCTGGGGCTGGAATTTGATGTGGAAGGCTCGTTTCCCGACGTGCTGCGCTTCACCCACGCGCTGGAGACGAGCGGCGATTTTCTGAGGGTGCGCTCTTTTTCTCTTACTCCGGCGGAGACTCGCACGATTGCCATGCACGTGGGCGCAGAGCTTTATCTGAAACCATGACGATCAATCGCCAAAGCGAGAAGTGGATCACGGCGGGCCTCGGCCTGGTTGCCCTGGTCCTGGTCGTGAACATGGTATTTCGCGGTAAACCCGCCCCCAACCAAATCAAAGGTGCGACGGCTGCGAAGCCCTCGACAGCTTCGCCCAAGAAGGAGCAATCACAAAGGGCATGGGAGGAATTGACGCGGTACGATCCGGCACTGAGTTTGGAGGAGCTCAAATCCATCCAGGAGCGTCCCGAAGCCAAGCTGAAGCGCAATCCCTTCGAATTTGTTGCGCGAGAGACATCTGCCGCGCCCGTGCCTGACGGACCGGCCCCTGCACCCACCACTCCCCAGCCTCCTGCGGCGCCAGCCCCACCGCCCCTCAAGGCGGTGGGGTACACGCAATCGGGCGGGGGCCCCGGTGAAGCCTTTGTGACCCTTCAAGACGAGCTTTATGTCGTGCACGAGGGAGAATCGTTTGCCAAGCGCTTCCGTGTGAACAAACTCTCCCCGGCGGCCGTGGAAGTGTTTGATGAAACGACTCAACAAACCATTCGCCTCCCCATCGGAGGCTGATCCGGGTGTCGGCCGGAAGAGTCGGCGGCGCGACCAGGGGTTCGCCCTCCTGATTCTTCTTATGCTCGCAACCGTCATGCTCATTATGCTCTCCGCCGCCCTGCCCAGTGTGCTCACCCAAGGCCAGCGCGAAAAGGAGGAAGAACTCATCTTCCGGGGCAACGAGTACGCGCGGGCTATCGCCATGTACCGTCGGCAGTTTCGACGCTTTCCCACCGACGTCAAAGAATTGTTGCGCACGAACGGGATACGCTTTCTTCGCCACGAATATACCGACCCCATGACCCGGAAAGGGAAGTGGCGTTTCATTCATGCCGACGCCAGTGGCACACCGATTGATTCCAGGACCATCGCGCGGACCATGCCCGCCAAGCCCCTCGGCGAGGGTGGCGCAACTTCCGACCGCAAGTCGATGTTCAGCGACGAGCGGGAGAAAGACACCACCGATTCGCAACCGTCTTCCGGGACTGAGGAAAAGAAGGATAAGTCGTCGTTCTTTGGGGATGACATGAAAGGTGCATTCATCATCGGCGTCGCCAGCATGAGCAACAAGAACTCCATCCGCGTCTACAACAACAAAACGCGTTACAGCGACTGGGAATTCATGGGAATCGAAACGGGCGGGGGTGGCACGGTTCCTGGCGCAGGTAGTGGAATTCCAACCGGTGTCCAACCGGGGGGGCGCGGTCCGGGGTTCGGAGGCCGGCCGGGATTACCTTCTATGCCGCCTCTTACCGACCAGCCTAGATAAGTCTCATCAAACTTACAATTCTGGAATGGGAAGATTGCAGGGATGGTTGAGATGCTCGCGCGACTCTAACAGGTTGATGAAAAACCCTTTTTCGTGCTGACTAGGGATATAGCCTATGCTGAAAACAAGGAACTTACGATTGTTAAAGTACGGCAAAACAAG
>JACQNR010000434.1 GCA_016202975.1 Acidobacteriota bacterium | reverse complement strand
TACGCTTGCGGAAATCGGGAATCAGGGCTGGGGAATATCCAGTTCGCTCCCGCAACTCGTACTCCGGCAAGCTCAAACGATCATGACCTGGCTATGGGCCCTCCTCCCGCTGACGATCCTGAACTTTGCGCTCTCCTTTCCCAACGGTACGCAATTTCTCAAATCGCGGGACCTCGTCAAATGGGTTCTGTACGGGATCGCCTCGCTTCCGTTGCTGGTGATGGCACTGGGGCGTTTCGTCCCGAATGCCGCTTTTACTGTTTCCCCCTACATCACAATTTTCACGGCGGCGTTCGCGGCCTGTGTTTGGGCCCTCTCGCTCGGCGCCAGTCATGAGCGTCCCCCTGACAAAGCTGGTCGGCACGCTGTTGTCTGGTTTGCCGCCGCTCTGAGCCTGCTCGCCGGGGCATACATGGTGAACTTGGCTATCCGCCACGCGGTGACGGGGGTACTGGGAGTGCCGGGAGGGGAGTCGCCGGGGGTTCTTCGCCTCACCTTTTTTGTTCTTGCCGCGTGGGTCGCCCCCTCGGCCATGGCGTATGCGGTAGCCGCGCGGAAGCCCGTCGGGATGGGGAGGTTCCTCTCGATCCTCTTCCGGCAGGTCTTGATGGGTATGCCGTCGCTCGCCGGATTCACTCTTGCCTGGGGGGTTGGGGGGCTCGTGGTGAGCGGGTCATTGTGGGCGTTTTCACCGCTCGCGATCGTCATCGCCGTGCTGGTTGCCGTCTTGTCCGTCCTGCCTTTTCGAGGCCGCCTGCGTGTGGCCATAGATCGCAAGTTTGACCGGGCCCGCTTCGAATCGAGGCGGCGGCTCACCGAGTTTGCCCGCAATCTCCCGCACACGGTGGATCGCGGTGCGCTGGCCGTCCAACTCGAAGAAGTCACCACCAAGACACTGCAAGCGCGCTGGTGCCTGCTTTTTGTCGCGGACCGTGGGAGTTCGAAGCTGTCTTTCCAGCGCGGCAAAACCGCGTTGTCATCGGAATTGCGTCTGGTCACCTTCAGCTTGAATGAACCCCTGTGTGAATACTTGAGACTCACGGACGTCGTTTTCGAGCCCATGCTGGCCCGTTCCAATGAGGAAATGGAGAAGGTGATGGCGAGTGCAGGGGAGCGCCTTCAGAAACTCCAGGCGGAAGTTGTTCTGAGCCTGCGGCGGGCCGACTTGCTGGGCTTGATTGTCCTCGGCCCGAAAACGACTCGTGATTTATACGACAGCGAGGAGTTGGAGTCTCTGCGCCTCGTCGCACGCGAAACGACGGCGGCCCTTGAAAACATCGATCTTTTTGAGATGGCGGCGCGTGACCGCGAGATGCGAAAAGAACTAGAATTGGCATCCGATATCCAGGCCAAGCTTTTTCCCAACCGCGTTCCCAAGTTGACGACTGCCCAGCTCGCTGGCAAATGCTTTCCCGCGCGGACAACGGGTGGCGACTATTACGATTTTGTGGAGCTGCCGGGGAGAAAGTTGGGACTCATCATGGGGGACGTACCGGGAAAGGGAATGCCGGCGGCGCTTCGATCGGCCAGTCTGGAGAAAATACTAGGATCGCAGATTCCGGCATCCTCCAACCTGGCTGACCTCGTCCAAAGGGTGAACCGCGAGCTTATTGCAGGTTCCGGTGGGGTAAACATCTCGACCCTCTTCTACGGTATCTTCGACGACTCCACCCGCCGGTTGGAGTACGTCAACGCGGGCCATCCTCCGCCGCTAGTGCTGACGCCCGCGGGGAGCCAGTTTCTGGACTCAACAGGTTTTCCCCTGGGTCTTTTTCCGGAGATTGTCCATAAGCCCCGTTCCATCGTACTGCCCCCGGGAGCGATACTCCTGGTCTATTCCGACGGTGCGGTCGACGCACGAAACGTCGGAGGTGAGGCTTTCGGAAAAGAGCGCTTGGCGGGGGCCCTTTACCGCGACATTGAGCTCGATGCGGCCCGGGCGCTTGGCCGGGTGGTCGCTGAAATCCGGGATTTTGAGGGCGACGCCCTGCTCGAAGACGATCAGACGTTTATCTTGCTCAAGATGCATCCCGAGTGAAGCCGGATGTCGGCCGCTTGAGGTGCAAATTTGCCCTTGAACTGTGCAGAGGTGTAATCTACACTAATCCGCAAGGGGATAGCTCCGGACGCCTTCTGGCGCCAAGGAGCCAATTTGGGCTGGAAATTTCAGACCGAACCAGCGTCGGCCGCGAGAGGCGTGGCTTGTTCCCTGTTCCTGCTCCCTCCTCCCAAATCTGCTTCCGCAAGCTGTGCATCCGACTCGCAATTCCGTCTTGACTCTCTACTGAACACTCTTCGTTTTCATGAGGACTCACCCATGCGAATGGAAAGAATCGGGCAAGAATGCCGCACAGTGGAGAGGCTTTCGGCGCGAGTTTGAGGGCATCACGAAAGGGCAGAAAGGAGCCTTGCCATGACTTATTTCCGAAGCAGTAAAAGGCCTAATCCAGTGAGCGGCGACAAGGGTTTTTCCATGATCGAGCTTCTGACGGTGGTTTTGATCATTGGGCTGATTGCGGTTATGGCGCTTCCGGGAGCGCTGACGGGGGTCAAGGCCTACCGACTCCATTCGAACGCAACGGCGCTAAGCACACAGTTGGGCATGGCACGCCTTCGAGCCACCTCCCAAAACACGCCATATCGCGTCCAGATCGCGATGGCCGCTGCGCCGCATCAGTTTTCGCTGGATCGGCTCTGCGGAACCACACCCGTTTCGGTCGACTCAAACTGCTCCGCGCCCTACCAAGCCCGAACCGGTGGCACGGAGTTTGGACCGCAACCCGTCGACCTCGGGGTCTCTTTCATCACCACAAACCCGGGGGGCACGTCCTCTTACCCAGGGACAATAACCGGCGGGACCGCATCGACCGTGTTCTATTTCAACACGCGCGGCATGCCCGTGGATTCGACCGGCAATCCACTTACCAACGGTGGCGTGGTCATCTATCTGACGAATGGTTTGAACCTGACGGACGCCGTGGTGGTGTCCGTCGGTGGACGGGTTAGCACGTACCAGTGGATGCCCTCGACCAGCACCTGGACCCTCCGGTAGGAAAAAGAAGGGAAGGCGAAGTGACGATGCCGATGCAACGCGCGGAACGTGGCGTATCTCTCGTGGAGACGATGATCGCGATTCTGATCGCCTTCATTGTGATGTCCTCCCTGGGCGCAGTGATCTTCTCCGCGATGGTGGCCAACAAGAATCAGGGGACGGAGACGACCCGCATGACCGCCCTCGCGCAGGAGAAGACCGAGCAGCTCCTGCGCCTGGGGTATTCGAATACCACCACGAATACCACGCTTATTACCGACCCCGGCTGGGCTATTGGGCTGACGGCGAATTCGGCTACTGACCTGACACAGCTCACAGACTGTCCGGCCGCGGGTTCGGCCAACATGGGGTATGTGGATTTCCTCAACTATCAGGGCCAGCCGATGTCCGGAGCGTGTTCGATTGCGGTCGCTGGCGGGTTTGGATATGAGCGGCGCTGGAAGATTACGAACGTTGCCGGAGTCGCAGGCTTGAAGCAAATCACCGTCGTGGTTTACGCCCCCAGCGCAGTTCGGGCAGGCGGGGCCACGCCATCGGTCTCCATCACGACGTTGAAGTCGCAGTAGGAGAAGAAATGCGAGATTCCTCAGGTTTCACACCGGGGCGCGAATCGGGTTTCTCGCTCCTGGAACTGCTGGTCAGCGTGGCGATCTTGACCTTGCTGATGGCTGTGGTTTTTCAGTTCATGAGCACCAACCAGCGGCGATATCGCAGCCAGCAACTCTTGGCGGAAGTGACCCAGGGGGGCCGCAGCGCCTTTGAAGTCATGTCCCAGGAGCTCAACCAGGCGGGCTATAACCCTCCGTTCAAGACCAACAAGACGGTAGGCGGAGGCTCCGCAACCAACCCCGGGTCACCCATTGCCAGTCTTCCTCTTTCGGGCGGGTCTCCGGCGACGAGTGGTATTTTTTATGGTTCCCACCTTGTGATCGGGAATACCTGCACCGGATCTCCGGCCACTTGCACCCAGGAAGAGGTCCTAGTCAACGCCGACACCACCTACGGAACCGCGGCCATGTCGGCGACGACCGTGCCCGTCGTCCTGGTGAACAGTCATTCCCCTGGGGAGCCTGTCTTTACTCGGAATTATCCCTATCCCAGCGGCATTATTTTCGACCATCGCACCGCGGGAACGGGGCTTGCGGTCGCCGACAACCAGATTC
>JACQNR010000433.1 GCA_016202975.1 Acidobacteriota bacterium | reverse complement strand
GCTGCATTGACATTCGATATCGACGGCTTAGAGTAGGAAGTAGCGGAGCTGCAATGACGAGGAGCGGGAAAATCGCTGTGGGAGACGAATCCAGGAGTTGGGCAATGCTCACGCGCTTCCTCCGGCACGTTGCGGGTCCGATGCTGGTTGCGGCTCTCTGCGCGATCCCGGCGCCCGGCCAGAGTCCGGCTGCCCCCAAGGCACTTTTCGAGCAGCTCAACCGCGCCGCCATCAATCCTTCCGAGGTCTACGTCATTCGCAACGTGCGCTTTTCGCGCGACCGGGCGAATTTCTATTTGAACCGCGGGTTCATTGGTTTTTTTGAGCCTGTGGGAGGGGAGGTCACCGGGGCCGCGTTTGTGGGAGACGGTGAAGTTCTGCTGATGCCGCGTGACAATATTGAGCGGGCCCACTTGGCGCGATTCACGCAGGCTGGCATCCTCAATGAGCGATTTACCTCCGCCTGTTTCCGCTTCACGGACCACACGGCGCGCGAGCTCATGTCGAGCGTCCGCCGGCCCGAGCCGGATGACGCCGAGCAGCCCGGCGAATTCGTCGAAAGTTGGGCGCCCATCATCAGGAAGCTGAACCCCGAATATTCCATGCGCATTCTGCTCGACCTCCTGGGGGAGCACGACAAACCCTGCTTTCTTGCTTACCTCCAGGGGTCCGCCCTCGGGACCTTCCAGGTTGAGGTTGACGAGCGTGCGCCAGAGGCCGTGCGCGTGGGAGCTGTGCGCCGTGCGGGGAATCTAACCTTCTCAGATTTGTGGTGCGCCTTCCCCTCCGCGCGTAGCAAAGAACGCCTCGAAGGTTTGATGATGGGATCGTTTCGGGCAGAGTCCTTCCGCATTGACACGCGGATCAATCTCGACCACAGCCTGGAGGGGCGCGCAGAGCTGACGCTCGAGTCCCGTTCGAGCCAGGACCGAGTTGTGACGCTTGAATTCTCCCGTTTTCTCAAAGTGACGGAAGCTCAGGATGGGGACGGCACGCCGCTGACCCTTTTCCAGAATCCCGGGGAGGAGAGCGCAGAGACGGTGCGACGCGAGACCGATTGGATCGCCGTCATATTGCCCAAGCCCTATCCCGTGGGCGCGAAATTCCAGCTGCGATTTGGCTACCAAGGCAGCGTCATTAGCGATGCGGGCAACGGAGTTCTGCACGTCGGCGAACGCACCAACTGGTATCCCAACCGCGGTGTCTTCACACGCTCGGACTTTGATCTGACCTTTCATTACCCGGATCAACTGACCCTGGTTGCCACCGGAGACCGCGTCGAAGAGACGGTTTCCGACGGTTGGAAGCACAGCCGCTGGAAGTCCGCGGGGCCGCAACCCGTGGCGGGATTCAATTTGGGAGCTTACCGGTCGAGCGAGCGGCGTGCCGGCGGAATCCGACTCCAAGTGTTCGCCACGCGCGAAGTGGAAGCCAGCATCGACAAGAACGTGGAATCAACGCTATCCCTCGGCGATGCACCCAACCCGAGATTTCCTAAACTGAACACCGGTGTTACCCAACTGCCGAACACTCCCATTCCGCCTAATCCGGCTTCCATGCTCGACAACGTCGCCGACCTCGCGGCGGAAACGATTAGCCGCTATGAGGAGCTTTTCGGCCCGCTTTCGGTTCGCGGTCTCGCGGTCACACAGGTTCCGGGGCATTTTGGACAGGGCTGGCCGGGCCTCGTGTATCTTCCGACGATGGTTTTTCTCCCCAAGGCCCAGCGCACCCGGCTGGGCCTTAACGGCCGTCCGGAAGAGTTCAGCAACGAACTGATGCTGGCACACGAGATCGCACACCAGTGGTGGGGAAACCAGATTGGCTGGCAGACATATCACGACCAGTGGCTTTCGGAGGGATTCGCGACATACTCAGCAGCCCTGCAGATTGCCGCAGGAAACGACGGTGACAGAAAGTTTCGCGAAATCCTACGCCAATATAAGGCGGACCTGATCAGCAAAACTCCGCAAGGCGCAACCGTTGAATCGGGCGGACCGATCTACTTGGGCTATCGATTGTCGAATTCACAAAACCCGGATGGGTTTAACGACATCATCTACAAGAAATCTTGCTGGGCTCTTCACATGCTTCGAGAATTAATGGATTCTGGCCCGAGGCGGAAGCAAGAGCCGTTCTTCACCATGCTTCGTGATTTCATGGCCACTTTTCGCGGGCGAAGCGCTTCCACGCAGGACTTCATTCATTACGCGGAGAAATACATGACGCCGTCCATGGACCTCGAGCACAATCGCCGCTTGGAGTGGTTCTTCGACGACTGGGTTTATGGCACCGGGATCCCGGAGTACAAGTTGAGCGTGGCAGTGAAGAGGTCAGGGCCCAAGAAGTGTTCCATCACAGGAAAGATTCAGCAGACCGGCGTTCCTACGGAATTTGAAATGCCCGTTCCGCTCATTGCCCGGTACGGTCGGGGAAGAAGCGAGAGATTGGGTTGGGTCGTTGTGGACGAGCGGGGAGGGGAATTCCGGTTTACATCCGCGGAGAAACCGGAGCGCGTGGCCATCGACGAGGACAGCATCCTCGCTGTGGTCAAGTAGGGCGCATCGGGGCAGGCCTGCATTGGATGATTTCCTGTGTGGGTTGGCCCCGCAAGCGGGGGCGGGAGGCAAAATCCAAAATCATCCCGGAGGCCAGTGGAACATCCGTCCGCCCATCACGTGCACATGCAGGTGGAAGACGGACTGCCCTCCCAAAGCGCCCGTGTTAATGACCAGCCGGTATCCGTCTGACTCAATTCTCCGCTCCCGCGCCAGCTTGGCCGCAACAGCGAGCAGATGCCCGAGCAGTCCTTCGCGGTCGGCCGCGGCATCCTTCAGCGAAACCAAGTGTTCGCGGGGAATCACCAGCAGGTGCACCGGTGACTGAGGATTGATGTCCTCCACGGCAAAGACGGAGTCGTCCTCGAAGACGATTTTCGCGGGAGTCTGTCGGGCCAGGATGCGGCAAAAAATGCAGCGTTCCATTCGCGGCTATTCCACTCCCACGATGAGGGTGCTCATAGCGAACCCTTCCGCCACGAGTTTGCGGGCCAGCTCGTTCGCGTCCAGTTTGGTCGGCTCACGGCCGACAACTAGACGATAAAATATCCCATTTGATTGGTTGACCTGCTGGATCATGACCGGCCCGAAGCGTTTCTCCACCGACTTGGCGAGCATCTCGGCATTTCTGCGGTCCTGGAACGATCCAATCTGCACGCCGAAATATCCGGCCGGACGGGGGCCGCCCGGCTCGGCGCTCCCCAGAACCTCGAGCCGCACCAGGGCGGTCGAGGCCATCTCGATCGCCTGCGCCGCGGCGAATGAGAGGTCAATGATTCGACCTTCGACGAAGGGCCCGCGGTCGTTGACGCGCACCGTCACGTCGCGCCCGTTTTCGAGGTTGTGCACTCTCACCCGAGTCTGGAAGGGCAGGGTGCGATGCGCGGCGGTCAGGTCATTCATGTTATAGATCTCGCCACTTGCAGTCCGCCGCCCGTGGTAGGGATGCCCGTACCAGGAAGCGATGCCCGTTTGACCCTGAAGAACCGGTCCCGCTCCCGGCGGGCGCGAGGGTGTGGGCAGAGGTCGAGTGGAAGTGGGGGCTGGGGGCCGCGCCGGAGGCGTCGTGGAGGGCCTGCGACGCTGGGCGCATCCGGAAACGATCATGGCCAACGTGATGACCGATATCACGATCGCGGCGCGGGTCAATAGCTGCACATGGCGTGATTCCATCATCACTCAATGCGGGTCAGTTCGCGGTCTTCTCCAGGCTTCTTGCCATTCTCAAAAGCTGTCGCGAAGCGCGCCGCAGGAGCTTGGCGGTCTCCGCCTTGGTTGCGGGTTTCACTTTTTTGTCCAAGTATTTCCCGAGCTTGGCGACCTCCCGGTCGATGGCTTTTCCCGCGTCTTCAAACTTCATGGCGCGACCTCCGTCGTTTCGGCGTTATTCTAGCTAACCCTTCTCTGGAGCACAAACGAAACTCCGCTATAATGATTTTCGATACTTTATGTCTCTGCGCTCGAAATTCTGGTTCAAATGGCAGCGTGCCCGCGCATCCCTCGAGGAGGCTTTGACTCCTTTTCGAAAAAGGGGGGCAGCAGGGCAGCGCATGTGCCCGGAGTGTCGCGCCCTGATCGACCGCGATGTCTCGCCCTGCCCGCTTTGCGGCGCTCGGATCCGTTCTTCCCGCTCGCAGGCGCGCATACTCGGTGGGCTGCTGCCCCTGCCCTCGACGGCAAGTTCTGCCATCGTGGCCGCGACCATCGCGCTTTATGCGCTCTCCTGGTTTCTCACCCAGAAAAGCGCGGAGCCGGGCGAGGTTACAAGCCTCGGCGAAATCGACGGCCGGGTTCTGATCCGCCTCGGAGCGAAGTTTGGCCCCCTGATCATGGCAGGCGAATGGTGGCGGCTGGTGACGCCGATCTTCCTGCACGCCGGACTCCTTCACATCGGCATGAACTTGTGGTGCCTGTTTGACCTTGGTCCCACCGTCGAGTCGTTGTTCTCAACCTCCAAGTTCATATTCTTCTATTTCATTACCGGTGTGATCGGGTTTGTCTTCAGCTTTGTCTGGAGCCCTTACGGGACATCCATCGGAGCGTCAGGTGCGATTCTGGGACTGATCGGGGTGCTGCTCGGAGCCACTTACCATCATGGGACGATTGGGCGGGAATACCGCAGTCAGCTCTGGCGCTGGCTGATCCTGATTGCCGTACTGGGACTGTTCTCGGCGACGGATAACGCGGCGCATCTCGGCGGCCTGGTGAGCGGCGCGGTGCTGGGCCACTTTGTCCCGGAGGGCGAGCCGAGTACGCGCGCCACCGAAAACGCTTGGAACATTCTGGCCATGATTTCCATCATGATCATCGCCGCGTCGTTCGCTCTGATGGCGCTGCAGATGAACCGGCCGCTGGGGTAGATCGATCGAGCGGTCGGGGTTTTACCCGCCTTCCTTGGAGCCTTTCTTTTCCTTCTCCATCTGTTCGCGCTGCCACTTGGGATTGATCGCAGGATAAAACTCCTCGGGGTGTTCAATGGCCCATATCTGTTTTCGAATAATCCAATTTTGGGGGTCGATGGCCCACGCTTTCTTTAGCAGCGCGGCAGCCTGTTCGGGTTCGCCCTGGTCGATGTGAATTGCGGCCAGACCCACCAGGGCCCGCGCTGAGGGAGGTTTCTCATCCAAAACCTTTTGAAACGTCTGTTGTGCATCTTCGTATTTCTTGGCTGCGACTTGGCGCTCGGCAAGCGTCAGTCGCAGATCAAGATTCCGAGGTTCCTTTTCCACCGCTTCTCTTGCCTGCCGGAGGGACTCGGCTAGGGTGGAAAAATTCGCCACGCCGTTTGCTGCACTGGCTAGTCCTGGGGGCGCCGCGATCAGGTCCTCGATGGCTTTCGCGTCTTCGGGGCTCCTGATTTCGAAGCCGCCCACCTCTGCATACCGCAATATCCCCTGCTCATCCACGAAGAAACCGTTAGGGACCACATTGAAACCGTAAAGTTCCCACAAGCCCTGGGCGCGGTCAACCGCCGCAGGGAAGGTCACACCGGCGGCCTCTGTAAAGCGCCGCACCATCTTGGGCCCCTGGGTGTCCATGGCGATGGCAAGGATTTCAAAATTAGAGTTGCGGTGGATTTCGTAAAACTTCTGCCAGACCGGCAGTTGCTCACGGCACATTCACCAGGTGGCCCATTGGAAGATGAGGACGCGCCGCCCGCGAAAATCACTCAAGCGGATGGTGGTCTCACCATCCAGGGAAGTGACGGCAAAATCCGGAGCTGGCTGGCCAATTTGAAGCGCCTGGCCGAACGCCGGAACGCTGCTCATAAACACCAGCGCGGCAACAATGGTTTTCATTTGACGATGAGGCCCGGTCATGATTCTTCTCTCCTTTCGCGTCCCGCAAAGGCGGCCTATTGTTTAACCGGGGAATACTGGGTTGCGCCCGGCTT
>JACQNR010000432.1 GCA_016202975.1 Acidobacteriota bacterium | reverse complement strand
GCTCCCAGGCGTCCTCCGGGTATCTCCCCATCCTGCCTCCTTCCCGCAGAATGCTTTACCCGATTCCCGCCTCCAGCGGACAGATCACTTGCTAATTCACCCGGACATTTCACGTGCTAACGACACACCGCAAGTTGACAGTCGCCGCCGACGGATGCCAAAATGAACATCGGCACTTCTTCCGCCGTTCCCACCCATGTGGTGAGCGTAGCTCAGCTTGGTAGAGCGCCAGACTGTGACTCTGGACGTCGCGGGTTCGAATCCCGTCGCTCACCCCAAATTCTCTAGCTCAGGACCCTCATGCAGAAGAAAGTTCTGGCAGGCATCGACATCGGCGGAACCAAAACGGCGATCATCCTTTCGGCGGAGCCGCCGCTGGTTCTCGGCCGGCTGGAATTCCCTACCCGGCCTTCCAAGGGCCCGCAGGCGGCCATCGCGAACATCAAGAAATCGATCGATGACCTTCTCGCCGGGGAAGGGATCGACCGCTCGGCACTCCTTCGCCTCGGCGTGAGCTGCGGCGGGCCGCTCGACCGCATTCAGGGCATCATTCAATCGCCGCCCAATCTGCCGACGTGGGACGACGTCCACATCACGTCCATCCTGCGGGATGAATTCAAGGTGGACTGCCTGATCGAAAACGACGCGAACGCGGGCGCCGTCGCCGAGCATCGCTTTGGTGCGGGCAAGGGCTGCCAGAACATGGTCTTCCTGACCATGGGCACGGGCCTCGGCGCGGGGATCATCACCGACGGGCGGCTCTATCGCGGCGCGAACGACCTCGCAGGCGAAATCGGGCACGTGCGCCTGACGCGCACCGGACCCGTCGGACACAATAAGGCGGGCTCGGCCGAGGGCTGGGCAAGCGGCGGCGGCATCGCGCAGCTCGCGGCGCAAAGCGTCGCCGAGGCTCAACGCAAACGGAAGAAAACTATCCTCGCCGAGCACGCGAAAAGCGGCAAGCCCTTCACCGCACGCGATGTCGTGGCCGCCGTGAAAAAAGGCGATGAAATCGCTCTCGGCATCCTGCGCACTACGGGCGAGCGTCTGGGCGAAGTCCTGGCGATACTGGTGGATATCCTCAACCCCGAGCGGATTGTGATTGGCGGGCTTGCCATGCGGCTCGGCGACCTGCTGCTCGACCCGGCGCGGCACGTCATGAAGCGCGAAGCCCTCGCGCCGTGCGTCGGTGTTTGCACCATCGTCCCCGCCGCATTGGGCGAGTCGATCGGCGACGCCGCAGCATTGGCTGTCGCGATGGGAATCTAGGGAATGAAGATTGATGATTGAGGATTGTGTGAATCAAGACGCGTTATCGCAGACATCAAAAGCCGATGTCTGCGCCAGACGCGCCTTGCCTCATCGTTGGGTTTCTCTTTTGCCCTGGCCGAGGGTACCTAGGCGCGAGGAGGCATCGGCATTCATAACATCACGGTGATCGTGTTCGGTCCCAGGTTAGACTGAGCCGGATGTTCCAACCGGGAGGCGATCCGCTACCCGCGGAAACGATCCAAGTGCACTTGAAGGCTTTGAATTGGACGACGGAGGTTTACTCGATGCGGCCAACAGAAGCTCTGAAGAGACATTGCGTTGCGTGGGTCATTCCCGTCTTCGTCGTCGCCTGTCTAACGGCGGGCGGCGCATCAGGGGCGTCCAAGAAAGACGGTCCCTATCAACCGACTACCGAATCGTTGCGCAAACACAGGGTGCCAGAGTGGTTCGAAGACGCGAAGTTCGGCATCTTCATCCACTGGGGTGTCTACGCCGTCCCCGCCTATCACGAATGGTATGTGGACTTTATTAGCCCGAAGGCGAGTTTCGGGTTTCTACTGGGTGGCCCGCCGTACACAGCAACCCGTGGCAATCTGCCGCAGGAGTTGTTTCAAGCCAAGGTGCGAGAGGAGGCTCTCCAGTATCACCTCGAAAAATGGGGACCGAACTTCGCCTACGACGATTTCATTCCCATGTTCAAAGCGGAGAAATTCAATCCCGATGCGTGGGCTGAGCTATTCCGAGAAGCTGGCGCCAAATATGTCGTCTTGACCGCAAAACACGGCGACGAGTTTGCACTCTGGCCGACGCAATGCACGCGCCGCAATTCCATGGAGATGGGGCCACGCCGGGACCTGGTCGGCGACCTAACCACAGCTGTCCGAAGAATAAAGCTTAAAATGGGCTTCTACCACAACACCACCTACACGTTTTGGGATCCCCGCTACCCCGGAAGAGACTGGGTCGAGTACATGAATAACTCGATCAAGGAGCTCGTGGACCGGTACCATCCCAGCATCCTGTGGGGCGACGTCCGAGAGGGTCCAGTGAGGGACTGGGACGGAAAGCCCTTGCCTGCGGACTACTGGAACAGCAAGGAGGTGCTGGCCTACTTTTACAACCACTCGGAGGATCCCGACGACGTGGTTGCCAACGACCGATGGGGGCGGGACACCGACGGGAAATTCCTCGGTGATTTTGCCACCCCGGAGCGGACCAGGATGAACCAGATCTCCAAGGAGAAATGGGAGGAATGCGACTCGCTGGGTCCCACGTCTTGGGGCTACAACAGTCGGCTCAAGCGGGGCGAGTACATGACGCCCAATCAAGTGGTCGACTACCTGGTAGATGTCGTGAGCAAGAATGGAAACCTGCTGATCAACATCGGCCCACGGGCGGACGGTACGATTCCGGAGGTCATGGGGGAGTGCCTCAGACAGGTGGGGCAGTGGCTGCAAGTCAACGGAGAGGCCATCTACGCCAGCCGCTACTGGGACACGCACCAAGACGGCGACGTGAGGTTCACTCGCAAAGGCAATACGCTCTACGCCATCGCCCTTGAATGGCCCGAGGATGACCTGCGGCTCAGCTCTCTGGCAGGTAAGGAAGTCCTCCGGGTGGAAATGCTGGGGCTTGATGAACCGGTGAAGTGGAAACAGGACGCCGACGGCCAATTGGTCATTGGGGTCCCGGCCAAAAGGCCGTGTCGCTATGCCTATACATTCAAGATCGTTTGCCGCCGATTGTGATGTTGGAAATTCGGCTTCGTGGTGTGGCCCTCGTTCTTCGGCCTGAGCAAGAGCGAGGCCGATTGACTGCTGACAGTTGGCCCGACTCGCAGGATGCGCCCCGATGAATCGGGGCAAATCGCAACCAACATCGCAGACATCAGACTGCGATGTCTGCACCACCCGCGGCGGGCGTAGAGGGCAACTCGATCATAGCTTGGGCAAGAAGGTCGTAGGTTGCGGCCCAGGCTTGTTTGGTCTCTCCCGCGAAGGCATCGCCCAGGACCTCCTCAAGCACTCCGAGGAGCGCCAGCTTCAGGGTTTGGTAATGTTGGGGCTTGACTCCGTAAGAGGAATGCCGCGCGCCGAGATCTCGCACGATCGGGACAACATCCTCATCAAATCTGCTCAGTCCGCCGACCACGAGATCCATC
>JACQNR010000428.1 GCA_016202975.1 Acidobacteriota bacterium | reverse complement strand
TGGCTGGGGGGGCGCGGCAATCCAAGGTCGGGTGGCATCCACACCTTCCTGGGAATCCACTCGCCATGCCAAGTTCATGCAAACCGATAATGCGCAACCACATTTCTGGATGCTGGAAGATGTGGAGCTTCGCTGTAAGCTGACCGCCGATCTTCTGGACAAAGCGAGCGATCTCTCTAAGCGCCTGCTGGATGAGCTTCCGAATTCCAGCGACAGAGCACAATTTGAGCAGATTCAAAAGGACATTGATGTCTTTCGTCGAGTCGCCCGCAGCTACGCACTGCATCTTCGCGAGACCAATGTAGCCCAGATGCTTCGGCAGGATCTGGCCGCCGGTCGGCCCATGACCGCTGCGCTGGTGAAGGAGCTCGGCCAACTGCTTGATTTAGATGTTGCCAATCAGGAAGTGCGCGGTAGGGTTGTCGAGATGCGACGACTGTATCTTGAGAATCCCGAGGCTTTCGTTCGCCGCTATCTGATTCCTGTCGGTGTCACTCTGACTGAAAGGGAGTCATTTAGCCGCGACCTGCCTCCCACGGACCTCCTGCCGCCCGAGAAGGGGACGTTTACTTTAACGACGCGCTGAATTGTGCTGTGCGACCCCTTCACCGCGAATGGAGGCGGGGCTCGATGATCCGTCGTGGGCCTGCACGGGGCACCAAACAAAGGACTTAATCCATGAGAACGACAAGAGATGTTTTGGGAGTGGGCGCTTTAGTGCTAATTGTATATTGTGCCGTCGGCGTCAGTGTAAACCTACAACAGAGCCCAGAGCAGTCACCAAGAGTGACTGTCGATCCGGATGGCACGATTAATATTCTGGCACACGAAGTGTCATTAACGAGTTACATGAGCGAGGAGGCGATATGGTCTTGCATTGATCGGAAGGTCTATTCGGCCACAATCCAGTTCCCTCATGACATTGCGAAAGCGCGTGTAGCTACGGATCGTGCTTTTTGTCCTCTGTTGGAAAGAGACAAGGACTTCTATTCCGTGATTATTGAGGAGAAACTAACGGTCTGGTCGTTCGCAAGAATTCCTCCCAAAACGGTGCCGCTTCTGTCCCACGAGTTCTGGGTGGACGCGGGCACATGGGCACGGCGATCATGGGCGAAAGTCTCCTGAGTAAGCGATGATGCGACGGACGGCGTGTTCGCCGCCGCGGTGGGCTGCTCCCCCCTCCATCGTCGGAGACGTGCCCGTCACATACCAACAGTGTAATGCGCACTGAAAGCGCCAGCAAGTGTTGAATAAGAACTCGAAGAAGTGGTTAAGCATCAACTATCAAGCTCATCACTCACTCTGGGAGGTTTCCATGTTAACGCGTCGTGAATTTCTCGCCCAGATCGCCAGCCTCGCCGCGGCGACTTCCGCTCCGAAGCCGTCGTGGCCCGCGACCTCCACGCCGGTTCGCGCTTTCGAGCATGGCAATCCGCTCAGCGAATTTCACTACAGCCAAGTTGAATTCCGGCCGGGCCTGCACCACGCACAACTTGAACAGACACATGCGATTTTAATGGGCCTGGACGAAGACGCCTTGCTGCGTCCGTATCGGTATCGCGGTGGTTTTCCTGCGCCAGGGTTTGAGCTGGGGGGCTGGTACAGTTCGAACGAACGTGATCCTGGACATGCGTTCGGGCAATGGATCTCGGCGCTCTCGAGGTATTGCGCGATCACGGGCGATAAAGAAACAAAAGAAAAAATCTTTCGCCTTGTGAAAGGTTTTTCGGAAACGATCGAGCCCACCGGAAAGCTGTATGAGAACTACGGCAACCCTTCCTATCTATACGACAAGCTCGTCTGCGGGTTGATGGACGCCTACCAATTGGTAGGGCATCAGGATAGTCTCCGCATTCTCGACAGAGCGACCTCAGCCGCTTTGCCACACCTTCCCGGTCGAGCTTGCGTTCCCGGCGACCCGCCGAACTGTACGGAAGAAAGCTACACCGTTCCGGAAAACCAGTTCATCGCATGGCAGCGCGGCGGAGATTCGCGCCATTTGGAAATTGCCAGGAAATATCTCTACGGCGAATTTTTTAATCCTCTAGCACGGGGAGAAAACGTGCTGGCGGGCCGACACGCGTACAGCCATGTCAATGCACTATGCTCGGCCGCCAAAACTTATCTCGTTTTGGGAGATGAGAAGTACCTGAAAGCTGCCCGCAATGGATTCGCGTTTGTGGAGCAGCAAAGCTTCGTAACAGGCGCTTGGGGTGCAGGGGGCGAAGCCTTTTTACCATTGCCTCCATATCGCTCGCTTGAAGGGGACGTCAACATTCCCGCGATCGACACTTTGAGTGACGCCGTCAAACACCTGCACTGGCACTTTGAAACGCCTTGTGGAGCGTACGCCCACTTCAAGTTGACCCGTTACCTGCTACGCCTCACGAAGGATTCCCACTATGGCGATAGCATGGAGCGGGTCATGTACAACACCGTCTTGGGCGCGCTGCCGCTCAATAAGTATGGGAAGGCGTTCTACCAATCCAATTACCACAGCCACGCCCGCAAGGAATATTTCGACGGCTACGGCAACGTCATGGAGGATGAATGGCCCTGTTGCTCGGGCACGCTACCGCAAGTGGCCGCCGATTATCGGATCAGCAGCTATTTCCATGATGCGCAGGGGGTCTATGTCAACCTCTATATTCCCTCGACGGTTCGCTGGGAGCAGGGCGGTGCGCAAATCTCATTGGCGCAGTCGGGACAGTATCCCCTGGACGACGGCGTTGCTTTGGAGGTGACCGCATCGCGCCCGGTGGAATTCGCCCTCCGGTTAAGAATACCCGAATGGGCCCAGGAGCCCTCCATTCGGATCAATGGAGAAAAGATTTCCGAGCCCGTGCGCAGCGGAACTTTCACGGCGATCCGCCGCGAATGGAGATCCGGCAATCGCGTCGAGCTCGAGCTGCCGCGCAGGTTGGAACTCAAAGCGGTCGACTCGCAACACCCAAACATGGTGGCTTTGGTATGCGGCCCCTTGGTTCTATTTGCCGTCTCCGAGGACACACCGAAGGTGACGCGAGCACAACTCCTTGCGGCCCGACAACAAAGCACAGGAAGTTCGGAGTGGCGCGCCGACACCGCTGGCGAACCTCTGCGCCTCGTGCCGTTTTGGGCGGTCAAGGACGAGCTTTACTTCACGTATTTGTCGGTGTGAAGGCAATCGTTGGCGCAATATGCGACCAAGCAGCGATTGTTCGCTGCTATTTCATGGCAGTGACGGCGCAGGCGGCTGGCGTTCTGGGCGTTGCGAGAGTACCGCTGCCCGCCTGCAATCGCTCACAACGGGCGCGACCCCATTCGGAGGTCAAAGCTGGTGGGCAGCCGATTGCGCGTAGTAGGAACATCATGGGCTTTGACGCATCCCCTAAATCGGTGCAGATGGCAAGTTAGGATTGGAAGGTTCTGCCTGGACTAAAGGGGGGGCAGGATGCCCAGGAAGCGCTACACCAGCGAACAGACCATTATCCATCTAGGCGAAGGCCGAGGTGGATGTAAGTATCCCCCGGCCGAGCCGGGGGGCCTCCTACGATGCGCTAGGCCGTCGAAATTGCCGAGGGTATAGACGCCGGACACGTCGATATCTCCGATCACACGCAGCGGGTAGCCACGGCACGGGTTGTGTGCCGTGGGTTTTTGGGCCGGGTCGAATATACGAACCCACGGCATTGAGAGCATGCCGTGGCTGCCCGCTTTTCCGGTGGGCACGAACCCACGGTCGATACCAATTGCGAATTGACCGTGGCTAACAGTGCGATGCGAAGGAACTCGGGGAGCGAGACTTCCATGCCCAGCGTCAGCGGCGAAATCATCGCAGATATTACAGACTATACCGGCAAGTCCGACGGCGACTTCAGCGCATGGTGCGTGGGCGCGGCGCGCGACTGGGGGGACCCCGCTCTGGGTTGTAGCGCAACGCTCGCTCTCCGGCGTTGCGGTTCTTCCACTGGGCCGCGCGTTGGGCGGCGCCAGAGGATCCTCGCGCCCTTGGAAACGCCGCAGCGCTGAACCACGAGCCCTTAGCTACGGAGCAGGAATAGAAAAACCACGACTTCATCTGCCGCGAAGCCTACACTTCCCGGGATGGCGCAAGGGGCGACATAATCGGTTCGACTTCACTTCGTGAACGATTGCGCATCGGCCCAAGGCGCCGACGAAGGCAGCGACGACAGCAAGCTCGTCTACGCCTTCAAGAACTCATCTCCCTCCTCCCCTTCATAAACCGCGGAGCCTGCAAGCATCGCATTCTGATATCTCTAATCTGCATTGAGCACAATACAAGGAAATCTCTAAGCGGCTGGTGCTGGACACGCCCTCGCTTTAATCATATTCTGGACTCTGGAATTGTGATTACGGATATGGCTCAACGTGTCACGGCGAACAAACTGCGGCTGGCGGAACGGATGTCGCGACTGGGCACGGAGAGAGCCTTCGACGTTCTGGTGCGAGCCCGCGGGCTCGAAGCTCGCGGGAAGAACGTGATTCACTTGCAGATTGGCGAGCCGGACTTCCCC
>JACQNR010000430.1 GCA_016202975.1 Acidobacteriota bacterium | reverse complement strand
CGCGCCAACAAGGAACGCTCCCGTCACGCGTCCCCGATCCACAGATTTTTCTTCGCGGAGCCCCTGCCCGAGAATTATACGCTTCGCGCCCCGGGGCTTCAAACTCGAGGCTTTGGAGGACGCGGCTGGTTTACACTAGTCATTGTCATGAGCGGCATTCGGCGCATGAAACTTTCGGGCGGAAGGCTGCCACCAGTGCGGTCCGGCCTGGCGATCGTGGTGATGGCCGCGCTGGCGGCGAACCTGACCGCGGGCGCCGCAAGGCCGTCTGCCGCGAAGAAGCACGCCGAGCTCCGCTGGCGTGCGCATCCCGTGGCGGAAATTCCCGACGGATACCAGGTGGCCGTAGCCGACGTGAACGGCGACGGGCGCCCGGACATTTTGGCGCTCAGTTCAACGGCGAGCATAGTTGCGTGGTTCGAGAATCCTTCCTGGGTATTTCGTGTCATCACGACTGCCACGCACAGGAATATCAGCCTCGCGCCGCTGGCGCAGCCTGGGAGTTCCGTCCGAGGCCTTGCGCTGGCTAGCGATTTCAATCTCGACGACAGCCACAGCGGAGGCGAGGTCTGGTGGGCGACTCCGGCAATCGCGGGCAACGAGTGGCGGCTGCGGCCCATCGGGAGTTACCCCACCTCGCACCGGCTGCGCTGGGCGAATCTGGATGGCAGCGGGCGACGCGTGCTGGTTAACGCCCCGATTCTGGGGATAGGGGCGGAGAAGCCGGAATACAACGTGGGTGCGCCGCTCACCTGGTATGAGTTTCCCGAGCCGCTGGACCGCGGCCACGCTTCCGCGCTCGATGAGCGCGAGCTCCGCTGGACGCCTCATGTCATAGACCATTCGCTCACGGTGGTGCACGCTGTCGCGGTCCTCGACTGGGATGGCGATGGCCGCGACGAGATCCTGACCGCGAGCTTCGAGGGTGTACACCTTTTGGAATCGACTGGCCAGATTCCGGAATTGACGTGGACGAAGACCAGAATCGGCGAGGGCGACCAGGCTTCGCGCCCGCGCCGCGGCTCGAGCGAAGTGGCTGCGGGGAAGGTTCACGGTCGAAGATTCTTCGCCACGATCGAGCCGTGGCACGGCGAACGGGTGGTGGTTTATTTCGAGAGGAAGCGCGGCGAGCTATGGAAGCGCCAGGTGATCGACGACAGTTTCAAAGACGGCCACGCGCTGGCCGTGGCAGACCTCGACGGTGATGGCAGTGACGAAATCGTGGCGGGCTACCGCGGCAAAGGAACAAGCCTGCTCGTTTATCAAGCGATCGACGAGGGCGGAAGAAAATGGGGGCGCCAGACACTTGACCCGAACATGGCGGCCTCCTGCGTGGTGATTGCGGACATCAACGGCGATGGGCGGCCCGACATTGTCGCCACCGGCGCTTCCACGGGGAACGTGGTCTGGTATGAGAACCTGCGCTAAGACCACTCGTCTGGCAGGAAGCGCCGAGCTCTCGAAAACGATGGTCAGGTGGGACGGGTAGTCACAAAAGTCTCGAGCTGTTCCTGATGCAGTCGGGTCAGATTGAGAAACCGAAGCGCGACTTTTTCTCCGGGCCCCGTCCTGACCACTACCCCCCGAAGGTTCAGCTTGGATTGTGCGCTCGGCAGACTCAGTTCCAGAGCGACGGCCACCCCCCTTTGTGGCCGGGGGGTCAGCTTCAAGAGCACACCGGACGCACTGAGATCGAGCGTCCGTCCGGTAATATGTATCATTCTCCGCCCGTCCTTCCACTCGCAAAGGATGGGAACATTCGCCGCCACACGCTTGTGGCGCCGGCGCTCCTCCAGCATTGCACCCCTTGTCGCGTTCAGGAGGTATTCCAGTTCCCTTGATCCGAACGGCTTGGCGAGGAAGTATGTGGCTCCGACCTTGAATCCTCTTCCCATATCGGTTTGAAACCTCCGATTACCCAGAATGGCGATGGGGATATCGGAGTTGGAGCGCGACTTGCGAATGCTTCCCGTCAGCTTCTCAGGACTCATTGCGTCGTAATCCCAGTCGATCAGGGCACCATCGAATTTTTCATATTCGATAAGGTATGTCAGATCCTCGCCCGAGCTGGTGCAGACTGGGTCAGAACCCATGTGTTCGATTGTGGAAACAAGAAGGCGTTGCAGATCGGGATTGTCTACAACAACCAGAAGCCTGGGGCGAAATGCCATGATGGATTAATGCCTATTGATGCCTCTCTCGCGCATCCCGTGTTCACCATTGATTATCGGCAGGGAGATTAGATTACCTTAAGGAACGGAAGTCAATTTTAGTGGACACCTCATTAACTAACTCGATAATGCATACGCGCAGCCAGGAAGAGGGCATTCAGGCTGCGTCACGCACTGACCCGAGGGAGGAGCCGCGCGCGGCTGGTGGAGAGAGGGATCAGAAATCCCGCGTCCAGCGAATGGCGAGAATGCTGGCGTTGAAATCGTTCCCGCGGATAATTTCCTCCAGGTAATAGGTGCGTTGCAGGTCGATGGAGAGCCGTCCCGCCTTGGGGAAGTCGTACCAGAGGGTGCCTGTCGCCATCGGCCAGGTCATGGGGCCGTAGTAAGGCAGCTCGCCGCTAATCTCGCCGGCGCCTGTCGTGCGGACGAAGTTACCGCTGAAGTTGAATCCCATTTGCTTGGCCGGTTTCACGGAGAGGCCGGCGGACCAGACGCGGTTGATCGTCTGGTCGTGCCAAGTCACAATGCACGGACTCGCAACAGAGCAGGTCTGCTGCGGAGGCGGGGTGCCACGCTGGAACTCCACACGGGCCGTCGCAAACCAGCTGTCATAGCTGAATCCGCCAAAGATGCCGAAGTGCTCGTTCATATCGTAGGCGATGTTGAATGAATTGATGTGGATGTTGTTTTTGAAATCCGTTTCCAGGAATTTCCGGTTGCGGAGAACCAGATTGTCTTCGACCGTGATCTTGTCCGTCGGCCGAAAGCGGAATACGACTCGGCCGCCCACGTCCGTGTGCGCGCTGATGCGGGTATAGGATGCGCCGTTGGTGATGCTCTGGAAATCGCCCCGCACGCTGAACATGCGATTCGGCTGGTAGTAGGCGCCCAGCGTCGGCCAAGCGGTATTAATCAGCCGGCTCCGGACAGGGTCGAGCACCCCATCCTCAAACACATTGATATCCCGCCGCATGAAGCGGATGCCTGGCCGCAGAATTAGGCCGCGCTTGGGAAGGAACTCAAAGTTGATGTCCCCCTGATGGAGGGTGTGTTTCCACTGATAAGTGCCCTCACCCTGATTGTCCGTTGTGCTGTTTACAAGGCTGTGAAAGTCGATCAGGCTATCCACCGTGAAGCGGGAGTAGCGGTAATCGGTGTGGAGGTTCCACCAGCCGGTGACTTTGAAGGTGGCCCCGGCGTCCGCCACGTGGTTGGGCTCCTTCAGATCGGCCTGCGTTTGAAAGTCCACATGATACGGGGCGACGATGCTGCCGCTGCTATTCGTCCGGGCGTTCCCGTCGAAGATCGCTTGCATCGTGTCGGGGCCCTTGTAACGGTAGAAGAGGTATCCTCCGCGCAGCTCCACGCGGCGGTTGGGCCGGCCGTGGACCGAGAATTCACTCACCGGCGTCTTGAGTTCCCGCGTTTCTGTCCATTGGGCGGAGTTGAGCGCCTCGTTATTCCGCGCCGAATTCGAAGTCTCAAAGGTCAACTGCGGAGATTCGACGTTGGCCCAGTCCATGAGCTGATGGAACGTCTGGTAGCCGAGTCGGTAATGCAGGCTCCAGTTTCGCGGCGAGTAGCTGATGCCGCCCGTAAAGCGGTTGGTGCTCTCATGGATGGGCGCTTCAACGTAATAGGGATTGGCCCGAAGGAACGAGCCCCAGGTCGAACTCGATCCGAAGTAATCCAGCGTCCGGGTGGTGAAATTTACACCGCTCCGGCCGTTGCGGTCGTATTCGAAAAGAAGCCGGACTTTTTTTGACGCGTGGACGGTGAGGTTGGCGGACCCGAAGCGGCGGACCGTGGCAAAGTCGTGATTGCTGGTCATGAGGTCACTGGCGACCGCCGAGGAAACGCCGGGGGCGGGGGGGACCATGACGTTATCGTTGCGGTCCCAGTAGTAGTAACTCTGGCGATAATTCACACGCAAGTCGTAGCGATTGGTCTTGCGCATCGTGAACTGGCCGCCCGGGAACGGGTCGCCGCCCAGGCCGCTGGCGGTGAACGAAAAGCTGTCGGCGATTCCCGTCGAAGCTCGGCCCGTCAGATTGAAATCCATAAGCCGGAAACCCTGCTCCAGGTTATATAACTCTTTGAATTTTTCCTTGCGGCCTCCGATGTCGGTGAAGCGGTACCCCACCGTCACAGACCCCTGCGTGTCGAAGGGCCCCAGGGTCGAACTATCCTTGGACTGCGCGAGCAGCACGGTGGGAAGCGCCACCAGGCACAGGCCGAGAAGAATCGAGCGATGAAAGAAAAATCTCATGAGGCCCTCCCTTACTGTATGAAGTACTCACTCACATTCGAGCCATGGATCGTTGCGTGGCAACGGACACATTCGCCGCGAGTCTGAAAGCCCAAACGGCCGTGCGGGACGTTGGCGGCGAAAGGATCCACGTGGCATTCCAGGCAAGAGAAGCGGTCTTCGCGCCGGGTCAGTAGATTGCGCGTGACGCTGCCGTGCGGTGTGTGGCAGATGACGCAACCTTCCACCTTCACCGGCGCGTGCTCAAACACGAAGGGGCCGCGCTTCTCGGTATGGCAGGCCACACAGGCTTCCCAATTGGATTTCTTCAGCAGCGGGCGCTGGAAGGTGCCGTGGGCGTTGTGGCAATCGGTGCACTTCATCAAGCCTTCCGGCACGCGATGGTGCGTGGGAAGCGCGAACTGCGCCTGGATCGTGCGGTGGCAACCGAAGCACAACTCCGGCTGCTTGTTCCTCAGCAGACTCTCGCTCAGCCAGCGGTTCTCCTCTTTGAGCCTGGGTGCCGAAAAGAATTTCCCCTGTGCGATCATCGGCTCCTTGACCTCACGACCCTCCGCGCCGAATAGCAGGTGCGGCGCGTGGCACTCGTTGCATGCGACTCCGTTCAGTTTGTGTTCCGAGCGATTGAAAAGATCCTGGTCCCTGCTGGTGCTGTGGCAATCGAGGCAGCGGGCGGCGTTTTCCTCAGTCTTGCTGTGGAATGAGAATATGAGTTTCTTGGCTGCATCAATCTTGGCCGTGTCGCTTCCGGCCTCCATTTGGGCATCGGCGTGTGCCTTACCGGGACCGTGGCATGACTCGCACCCCGCCCCCGTTGTACCTTCGACCCCCGCCTTGGCATGTACGGTTTTCCCGAATTGGCGAGCTTCGTCCTCATGGCACGTGGAGCAGATTTCGATTCCGGCGTACTGGCTCGCATCGCCCCGAGACGGGGCCTTCCATGCCACAGAATCAGTCTTCTGTGCTGCTGGCTGCTTCTGTCCCCAGACCCACGTCGATCCTAAGGCGACCATGATCGGTAAGCTCCAGATTACAAGCTTGTTATGAGGACTGACCATTGGCTTCCCTCCTTCGATTTCGCGCCCTGTTGCTGCCCCCGACCACTTCGAGGAAAGGGGCTTGGACAACTTCCTTCTTGCCAAGCTATTCGGATTACATTCCATTTAAGGCAATTTGAGTTTTGCGGAAGCATTTGCATGTATTCTTGCACTTACCCTAATAGCCCATAACGTTTAGCGTCCGTCATGTATGGCAATAGGCTCATGAACTGGACGCAACGGCAATTATTGTTTCAGCGCTTTGATACCACATCTTGAGACTATATCAATGAAGATGGTGAATTTCCATACATTCAGTGCACTGCCCTGTGCAATTTGACACATCATCGTGTGAGTAGTTGTAGTGGATGACTATAACTTCTTGCAGCAGTCCAAGTCTGTCAGCTAAGGCACTCAGGTTAGGCGGTGACCTGAAGTTGGCCCTTGGCAAATTCATGAAGGCTGTGTGACCATGAAAACTCAGAGTTCTAGTGGTTGACTCGCTCAAGCGCGAGAAGGGTTGAACCGAAAAATGGCACGGGGATCTGTGCGAATTCGAAGGATCACTCTATGGGCATGTATCGGGCTGGCACTCATCACGGCCGTTGTGGTCGGAGTGCGGGAGGTCCGGCGAGCAAGGGAGATCACACCTGAACACTCCCCGGCCACGAGTGCGGTTCGCGCATCCGCTCGCGCCGAGATCGCCATCGACGGCATGGACTGTGTCATGTGCGCGGCGGGTCTGCAAAACAAGCTGCGGACGCTTCCTGGTGTTTCGAAAGCGGAGGTCAGTTACCAGGACAAGCGCGCCCTGATTGAATTTGATCCGGCGGTGATTGCCCGCGCCCGGCTGGTCGAGGTGATCGAAGGCGACGGGTTCAAAGTCGTGGCGCAGGACTCGCAAGCCTCGTCCTCCGCTTCGCCGCACACCCGCGCCCGGTGAATCGCCTTTAGGACCCGGCTGGCCAAAAGCTCTGCCTTCTTCAGTCCACGTCAAAGCATTTCTGGATGAGGTTATCGAGCGCTGGGCGCGGGATGAATATCCGGGCTCCCAGACGGATGGAGGGAATCTTTCCGCACTCCACCCAGCGGTAAAAGGTGGAGCGGGAGATGGTGCCCCCCGTCCGTTGACACAGAATGCGCAAAGCCGTCTGCGGGATCAACATTTGGGGTCTTGCTCCGCTTACGGGATTCAGCCCTTCCGCGTGAAGGTAGGGACTTATTACGCCAGAATAGCTCGTCATGACCAAGTTCTCCTTTTCCCAAAGGGCCGCGAGGCTTTCTTCCGCGGCCCAAGATTTCGCTTGCTAATGTGACTCAAATCGTCTAGGCTACTTCATCACGAAGCCGATCGAGCTGGAGTGAGAGTTGCCGCCGATCGCGCGCCCGGGAGTCGTCAAAGTCGGATTCGGCGATTCCGTACTTGGCGCGATCCAGGCATAAGGCGGAAGGTTGCACAGAGAGAAAGTGCGTGGGCTCCTTTTCCGCCAGGTGGTGGATCAGGCACAGGCTCCCGCCGACGCTGGCGGCGGGGAAGATGCAGCCCTTCACCGAACAGCGGGGCAATGGAATGTCGAGCAGCGGCCGGTTGTTTGGACCGCTTGAAGTGGAGCGAGTCGGGTGCCGGGAAGGCATTGGGAGGGTGTTGTTCATGGGCGAAAAGGATACTTCGCTTGCATTCTCCGATTCTTTCGATATGGGGGCTTTTGAGGCAGAAACCAAAGCGAACGTTAATATTCGACTCATGGGTGACCTCCTGGGGTAACAAGCGTGAGTGATTGGTTTGAGCACGGGAAGCTCGTGGAACGTGGGGCCCGCCGAGCGAGGCGCCGCGGCGCTACCCTTGGAGAGTTGTGCTCCTTTCTCCGGGTTGGCGAGATATCCGGCCCGCGCCCTTGCCCCGCGGGCCGGCTTTGTTACGGAACAGGCTCGAACTCTAGCCTATTGTGCTAGTATCTGTCAAGCAAAATCTTGTGGGAGGTGAGTGACTATGGCCGCGCTAAATACCGCCAAGATCATCCGCAGGGTGCGCCAGAAGCTGGAGGTGAGCCAGGAAGGGCTTTCCCGACTTCTGAACGCGACCAAAGGCGCCATCCAGCATTGGGAGCGAGGGCGGAACAACCCGGACCTGGCCCGGCTGCTGGCGCTTCGCCAGCTCTGCCCTCCGGGGCCCGAGCGCAAAGACCTTGAAGCGCTGATCCGCCAGATGCAGGCCGAGGTGGCGCCCGTCAGGCTGGGTGTTTCCGCGGGCAAAGTCGAAGCGGGTGGCGCCAGGAGCGTGCCTCTTCCGCCCGTTCGGCCCAACGAAAATCTGGTTCTGCTCCGGCGCGACAATGCCAAGCTTCGCCGGACCGTGGAGAAGCTCGAGAGCGCATTGGCGCAAAAAAGCGAGCGAATCCGGATTCTCGACGGCGTATGCGCAGAACTCCAGAGGGAAATAGGCAGGACGCGCGCCGCGGCCCCGGTCCGAACCCCGCCCGCCGCCTCGGAATCAGGCGATAGCTCTGCTTAAGCTTTGTTCCCTCCAGCGCCTGAATTCGGTCCTTTCCCAGAGGAGACGAAGAGCGATGGGGATCGAGGCGGAGCGCCTCCGCGTCTTCCCGGTGGCGGTGCTCGCTTCTCCCAATCCGGCAAGTGCCTGGGCTTTGGTCACCAATGCCTCGATTTCCCGTGGGTTCCTTTCCAACACCAAATCTGCCTTCTTCGAGCGCAGCCGAATTGCTTGCCTTTAACAATTAGCTTCCTACCCCGACGTGGAGCTCGTACCTCGCCCGATCCCGATCGACAACTCCAGTCCGGTGCAAGGGTCCGGCAGCAGGGTATAATTGATTGGTTAGCATGCGGCTTCACGACAAAGGCGGATGTTTCGTGTTTTCCGGCCGCAAAATGCTCCGGCCCGCTGTTCTCCGCGTGGCCGTTGGCTTTATGGTTGCGGCGTTCGCCCCCTTTTTGCGGGGAGCGCAAGAGGCGGAAACTCCCCGCCCAGCTCTCGACAAGCTTGTCACCGTCCTCGCGGAAATGGCTCGTGTTTATTCACCGCAGGGCCCGACTGCGCCGGCCTTGCGTGGGGCCGTGCCAGAGGCCTTTTCCCTCGAAGCGATGCCCCGCTCGGTGCGTGACGCGGTGCGCACTCGCCTGATGCGAATCAATCCCCAGGGCGAGGTTCAGGTTTACATCATGATGAATCCTGTGAGCGACGAGCGCCT
>JACQNR010000429.1 GCA_016202975.1 Acidobacteriota bacterium | reverse complement strand
GCGGCAGATCGAGGACATGTTCCAGCAGTTACGTGAGATGTACGAGGTCGACGAGACGGTCACCAATGAGCATCTTCGAGTGTCGGCCCAGGTCGCGGTCGCATTCGACGACGTCATTACGCGGCACGACATCAGTGCATTTGGATACTACTGGTGGGGCGAAAAGGAGTTCATCACGCAGTTGAGGGCCCAGTCCGCGCTGGCGGTTTCTCGTCTTACGGCTCTAGGTCGACCCGGGGTAACAGAGGGCGACGTAAAGACGGCCATGGCATTGAAAATCATGGACCTGCTTGGTGCGGGAGGAATGTTCGTGGAATTCTTCTCGATGGATTTCGAGGAGAACTTCTTCTTGATGGGACATGATGGGCCGACGAACATCAACGTTGCCGAAGGGCGGGCAAAGCTCCAACACCTGCAAGTGCACCACGGCAAGACGGGCCACGGCCTGGGGATTGATTTCCGGATCAAGGAAGGGCCCGTCACTCTGCTCAACCTGACCCAGTTCAACGCCGGCGAAACCTTCAAATTGATTTACACCGTTGCAGAAACGATTCCCGGAGAAATCCTCAATATCGGTAACCCGAATTGTCGTGTGCGGGTGTCGAAGCCTATACCCGAGATTATGGAGGGATGGTGCCAGCAAGGACCCAGTCATCATATCGCCTTAGGGCTCGGAGACCAATCGCAAGAGCTGGAGGCCTTTGCTGAAGCTATAGGCTTTACCTGCGCACGAATTTGGTGCCACCCCAGACCTGATCCAAACCGATCTCAACGGAGGTGAATCGATATGTGTCGATCTATGAACAACAGACTCGGTGTGCTGCTCGCGACAGCGCTGGTCACGGTCGGTTACGCCTGGGCCGTGGAGCTGCCGGACGGCAAGTACACGGAGTGGTCGTCAGAGAAGGAAATCTTCGTCCCGATGCGCGACGGCATCCATCTGTCGACCGACGTGTGGCTCCCAAAAGATGCTCCGTCAAAGCTGCCCACGGTGCTGGTTCGCACGCCCTACGACAAGGACAAGATGGAGAATCAGGTCGGCCTCGGTTGGGTCAAGTTTTTCCTCAAGCACGGTTTTGCTGTGGTCGTGCAAAGTGAGCGGGGTCGATATTTTTCCGAAGGCTATTTCAAGAATTATCTTCAAGGCGCGAGCACCGATGGCTACGACACGATCGATTGGATTGTGAAACAAGCCTGGTCTAATGGGAAAGTGGGGACGATTGGCTGCTCATCTTCCGGAGAACAACAGTGGCCCATGGCGGCGAGTAACCACCTGGGGCATGCAGCGATGATCCCGGGTGCTTCCGGGACGGCGGTGGGCAACATGCCCGGCAACGACACCCGAGGCAGCTTTTATCGCGGCGGTGTCCCGATGATCGACACTTGGGCGCCGTGGTATGGCCTCCAAGCGCCGAGTGAGCGGCTCATGCTCCCGCCGAATTCCACTCAGGCGCAGCGGATCCGGCTGCGAACCAGCTACTCGCTCATGCCGCAGGGCAACCTATTCACAGTCCCAACGCTCGATCACCTGCCGAGCCAGGATATCCTTCGAGAGGCGGGCGGAGCTCTATCGCCGTTCGACCGCTACATCACCTGGACACCCGGAGACACGCGTTGGAACGAAGTCGAACACATGGCGCCGGAGCGAAGCCGCGCGTTCCGGCGCTGCACGTAGATACTTGGCGCGACGGAACCGGCATAGCAGAGGCCACTCATTTGTTTAAGTACCTGCAAGACTTGGAGACACCGAATCAGTTTCTGATCATCGGTGCGGGACCGCATTGCAGTTTCATGTTCGATCAGGCGCTTCTTGAAACGAAGTTGCCGGATGCAAGGAACTCTTCCAATATGAAAGTTGGCGATCTGGAGATCGGCGATGCCCGCTATGGAGGGGACGACCATGGCTATGTGAAACTGTTCCTCAACTGGTTTGAATACTGGCTCAATAGCGAGCAGAATCACGTGACCGACATGCCGAAGGTCCAGCTATACGTAATGGGTAAAGGCTGGAACTTGGATGATCATTGGCCGCTCAAGGCGACGCGCTTCACGAAGTACTTCTTGACCGGGGATCCGGTCTCACCTCATCGTCAAGGTGTCGGCATGCTCTCGACGAGTTTGCCGAGCGGCAATGAGCAAGACCGCTATGTCTATGATCCGGGTTCGCCCAACCCAACCTTGGGTGGTGGCAGCTTTAGTTCTATTGTAGAGGCCGCGCGCGACCAGCGGCCGGTCGAGGCGCGCAAGGACGTGCTGGTCTATAGCACGCCACCCCTGGAGAAGCCCGTGACCATTGCGGGCCCGGTCGAGGTCGTCCTTTACGTCTCCTCGTCGGCCCTAGACGCAGACTTTATGGTCAAGCTCGTTGACGTCTACCCGGATGGCAAGGCGATCAATCTGAGCGACGACGCGTTTCGGGTGCGCTACCGCGAGGGTTCGACAAGAAAGTGCTCATGCAGCCGGGCGAGGTCTACATGATCCGCTTGTCGAACATGGTGACTGCGAACCGATTTGCGAAAGGACATCGGATCCGCCTGGATATCTCATCGAGCAACTTCCCTCAGTACGAGCGGAACCTCAACACGGGTGGCAACAACTACAATGAGACGCGCTGGGTGGTGGCCGAGAACAGTGTTCATCACGGTGATCGATATCCGTCGCACGTTCTGTTACCAGTGCTGCCGGACTAACGCCCTCGAGACCAGTAGGTATTCAGCAATGTTCGAGACCATAAATAGATGAGGAGGAGTAAATGTCGACCAATAGCGCCACACTGCAGGGGGCACGAAACATAACAGTCAGAAAACTATTTATTCTTCTCTGCGTATTCACAATAGGAATAAATGCAGTCCCTGGCCGAGCACAAGCGGGGCCCGTAAACGACATTCCTGCACGGTGCGCTGCACTCCAGAGCGCAGACTTTTCCCAGATCCCTGATGCGCCAACACAGGTGATTAGTACGCAACTCAAAGACCCCAGCGGCGACGCGGTCGGTTATTGCGAAGTCACTGGCTACGTGGCTCCGAGCATAGGGTTTTTGCTGCGGCTGCCGTCCGATCACTGGAACGGGAAATTTTTCGAGACTGGATGTGGAGGCGCTTGCGGCACGTTTGACTGGATATCCAGGTGTGCTGAGCCACTGCGCAAAGGCTACGCATGCATTGTTTCGGATGGGGGTCACAAATCGACCGTGAATGATCTAAAGTGGGCCTACAACAACCCACAGGCTCCGATTGATTACTTGGTTCGGGCGCCTCACGTCACGGCGCTGGCGGGCAAAGCCATCGTGGAGCGCTATTACAATAAGGCTCCCCAAAAATCCTATTTCATGGGTTGTTCGGCGGGCGGTATCCAAGCTCTGTGGGAGACACAAAGATTTCCATGGGATTTTGATGGAATCGTTGCCGTTGGTCCCGCTCTTCATACCACGGGAGTCATTATCAACGCGCTGTGGGCCAATCGCGCGTTGATGGGCAAGACCGGCGAGCCCGTTCTTGGAGACACCGATCTTGAGCTTCTACATCAGGCGGTGGTGGCCAAGTGCGATATGAACGATGGCATCAAGGATGGTGTAATCGGCGATCCACGTGCGTGTCATTTTAGCCCTTCGGAATTGCGCTGCACCTCCAGCAAACCAAATCATTGCCTCACGGCAGAGCAGATTGAAGCCGTCGAGAAGATCTATGGCGGGCCCGTCACGTCCAAAGGTGAACAGATCGTCAGGCCAGCAGCACTTAAAGGGTCTGAGCGGACTTGGCCGATTTGGTTTGGCGGTTCCGAACATCGTCCTACAACTTTTCCCTTTTATAGGTTTGTTGGAGACTGGTTCAGATACTCTTACTTTCAGCCTAATCCCGGCCCTACGTGGAAAACGGAGGATTTTGACTTCGATAGTGATTACAAGCGGCTAGGGATGGCGGAAGGCATGGACCCGGTCAATCCCGATCTGCGCCGATTCAAAGTTGCGGGCGGTAAGCTTATGGTGGTCACGGGATGGAACGATGCGATCGAGGGGGCGCTGCGCACTGTGGATTATTACGAGACCGTGGAAAAGATTATGGGGGGGCGAGCGGAGACACAAGACTTCTTTCGTTTATTCGTGATTCCGGGCATGGAGCATTGCGGGGCCGGGGACGGTGCCTTTGCCGTGGACTATTTAAGCTATCTCGAGGCGTGGGTAGAGAAAGGCGAAGCACCTGATCACCTAGTCGGCTCGCATCTCAGGCTCGCTGATCCTGCGGAAGCCTATAACCCGAAATTCCCGCTGGACCCGGCAAAGATTGAATTCTCTCGGCCCGTGTACCCTTATCCAACGACGGCGAAATATCTGGGCCACGGAAATCCCAACGATGCGGCCAACTTTGGACCGGCGAAGCCTTAGGGCTGAGAGCCAAGCTGCAGTCGCTGAATCGTCAAGCGCCCACGCTTGTGACGACATTGATAGTGCGCTGCACCCCGGATGGCCTCATTCGCAGGTGCCCGGCCCTACCTTGAGCGCCGAAGAACACGAGCTCGGGATGGTTTGCGATATCACGCGGCGCGATTTTCTTGATATCGCCGGCTCGCGCTTCTGGGGCAACATTATGTCGAGACGCATGCCAAGAGTGCGGTCCATCTGGGCCTGTCTGAGATCTTGGCCAGCGATCGCGCCCTGGCCGTGACGGAAGGAGACGTGCTCGGTCTAATTCGGTTAGGAGATCCCCCGGCTCTGCCGGGGTGGCAGAAGAAGTTTGACATTTTCGGGAGTGCGCTTTATCCGAGGCGTCGGGGGCGCGACCGACCAATCCGTACCTCCCAAAGTGTTGGTTTTGATTTTGACCGGTTGCGATCAGGCCCCTTTGAGGGGCCAGCAACCGTAAAGCCTCCGGC
>JACQNR010000419.1 GCA_016202975.1 Acidobacteriota bacterium | reverse complement strand
TTGTAAATCTTTTGGGACTTGTAGGCCCATTCTACCGGCTCGTTCTGCACGCCGGTCCGCTGGACAGCCGGCGTGCCTTGTGACTGCGAACCGAGCGCGGTTGGCGGCGCAGCCCAAGCCAATGCAAAAAAAAGCACGAAACCTGCGGTCTGCTGCTTCATGAGTGTTACACCTCCTTGTAGTTTTCGCTTCCGCTATCTCAGAAACGGTGGGTGAGAAATCACCTTGCTCCAGATACAGTCGTAGTGTCGCGATTTGTGTAAAAATGTGAGTAACGCATCTATGAGTGTATCGGCGCTGGCAATACATTCGTTCCTCGTTCCGGCTTGCCAACATTCTCCAGCCATTTCTTTGCTCCCTTTAGCCCGGCAGCTCAAAAACGAAGCATCCAATCGTCCCCTTGATGGGAGGACACGTTGTGCATTCAGACAGCCCCGACTCGTCGAGGCGCCTGGGCTGCTCAATCATTTTCACGGTCCTCAAAGACCAGCGCCACTTGAAAGCTTACTCGCTTTTCGAGCTTCGCCTTGGAGAAACTGACCATAATCCACACCCTCTCGCCAGAGGTGGCAAAGGATCCCGACTAACTTCCGCGCCAGGGTCACCCCCTTGGCTTTACCCTATCCTGGGGCAAACCTCACCGCTGACCGGCGGGTGCCAGCCACCCGTCGGCGACAAGACGGTCGTCCCCCGAATGCGGAAGTTGCGGATCTGGAACATAGGATTCTGGCCGCCCTAAACGGCCGGGCGACGATTAACTAAAGCTGTCCCCATCGGATTCCACGAGGGCCGGAAGGGCTCCCGAATCCATTGCTAGTCCCCAGATCCCGTTGCCGTTTTCACTCTTACGACATGATAGGGTGTAGCCACGGAAGGGTCGGGCTCAAACCACCCGCCCTTATCCTTGTTCAGCACCTCAAAGTAGTACATCAGATCCCACTTCGCCGAGATATCTGTCCCAGGAATTGTGAACTTGGCCTCTTGGGCAGGACCAGCCTCTAGCGTCTTGAATTCAACCGATTGGTTCACCGCGCGGTAATGCAGCCGGACAGCACTGATCTCGCTGATAGGCGAAATGCGTAGAGTTAACGCCAGCGGTTTGCCGGCCTCCGCCGTTTTCGGCGCCACGTGGCTCAACTGGGGACGCGGCAGGAACTTGGGCTCACCCGCCCTTGCAGGAGCCGTTGTCGCTCCGGACCCTTGGATCACCAGCCCGCTGACTGCCCAGGGGCCCTCGGGAAACGGTATGAACAGCGAATCACCTTGGGTCTGCAACCGAACACTCGTCGTGGTCCGGTCTGGGCGCAAGAATAGAATCGTGTACTCGCCCGGCGGCGCCTTGACCCGGAAGCGCTGTGGCCCTTCGCCACGGATGTAATCCCGAAACAGCACGTCACGTGGGAGACTCTTGGGGTCTTTGGCAGCCGAACGCACCTCTGAATAAGGCGTCAAGGGAATCCCTACCGCCTCGCGCCGACCATCGTCGGCCCACCCATAGCCGCTCGCCTCCTGGTAACGAGTGCTCGGATCGACGGAGAGGAAACGCCGCTCCACGTTGTTCTTGAAAACATACTCCGTGCGGCCCGAAGCCAAAACCTTCTCCAGGACCCCGGGCGGCCAATCGGAAAGACCTGACGGCAGGGCGGGTTCGGCTACGGGTGCTCCGAAATCAAAACCGTAAGCGAACCGCCCAAACCCTTTGAAGATTGCTGCGCGCTCCGCTATCGTCTCCAGGTCATGATGCACATAAGGCACCCGGTCCTTCCAGTGCTCGACGCCGTCCATCCCGTATACCATCTCGTCCGGGTAGACCCCGTCGGTTAGACGAGCCAGCTTCTCCCAGATGGGGAGGGCCTTTTCCAGTTCAGCTTTTGCCGCTTCCAACGCCGCGCCGTTGTCCGTCTCGTAAAAATACTTCAGTTCATAGGCTGCCATCATTTTGCGCGCGTGGTAGCGGGCCAGCAATGCCAGAACCTCAAAATCCGGCTGCGAGGATGCCCACTCTTTGTTCCCAGTTCCTATCTTGGCCCCGGCGCGAGCTACGGCTTGTTCGGTCTTCGATGCAATCAAATCGAGTAGTTCGGATGTCTGCCGGGGAGTTTGCTTGGCTGAGGCCACACGGTGGATGCGATTTTGAACTGCCTCGGGAATCGAGGCGATGTAGCGCCAATCGCTCGGAAGCACGTCGATGTAGTCGTCGATTAGCCCACCAGGATTGAATTCCGGCCTAGTGAGCGCATTCGGGTTCGCCAGATGTGCGGCGACGAGCTCGTTAATGACGCCGCTGGATTGCACATACGTTTCTAACACCTCGCCAGCGGCAGGCCCAAATCTCCTCTGCAGTTCGCCCTGCCACACCGAGTCGGGCGTCTGGGGATCGTAACTCAACCGCCCCCAGAGCATATAAAACAACCAATACCGTTCGTATTCCCATTTCCAGAATACCCGCTGCTTCTGATGCTCGGTGAAGATGCCCCATTTGCCAGGGCGATTTCCGAAGCCCTTGTACGCCAGGGGAGGATCGATTTCAAAACCCACGGCGTCGCCCAGTCCGAAGGTGGAAACCGCCCGCCGGACATAGTCCGGATTCCCCCATAAAAGCAACTGGTTCGACCCCACCCCCCAGAGTTCCCAATAGAAGGCGTAGGGTCTCGGTTTCTCGAGTAGATTCAGATAGCTGTAGGTGGGGACGGTCTCGGCCGGCTGGTAGGGACGTCCCACAAATTCCGCCCAATACTTGGAGGATACCCGCAGAGGATAGCCTGCTTTCGCCATCGCTTCCACCATGGTCGGGCCAAGAAGGCCAACCTGGGGAGTGAATACGCGCAAATCCAGAGTCACGGGTCGGCCGCAATCTCGGACGGCGGGAAAGAAATAGTCGTTATAGAACTTCACCTGTTCGCCCGGTGATATTCCTGACTCCACGTTCGCCCGAATCTGAACACTGCGAATAGCCGGACAAAGCTGTAGAACCTTCTTAAGGGCTGCGTGAACATAGGGACCCAGGTTCTCCTGCGTGATCCCTTCCACAGTGGGTTTCTGGCTCGGCCAGGCGTTTTGCTGCCAGATGCCCAGCGTAAAGTCGATCCCATAGTCGGCAGCAGCCTGGGAGATATACTGCAACATCTGGAGATTACGATTCCGTTGCGCGGGCGTCAGACGGGGAACCCGAATCTCAGGGAATCCAGGTAAATCCACCCAGAACGGATATGGGGGAGCCAGATAATTCGTTTGGCATGCGAACACGAGGTTGAAGCGGTTAAAGCGATCATAGGCCAGCATCCGGAAGTACTCATCCCAGTAATCCTGGGAGTAGTACCAGTCCTCTTCGAGGTCCTGGTTGTTGATGAAGTACAGGATGCCGCGCATCTGTGTTCGGGGTGAACCGTTGGCCGGAGATAATCGTCCCTGCCTGCGAATCTGTTCCGCAGCTTCAAGGAAGCCATACATCAGGCCTCGTTTCTCTCCACCGGTGATTCTGGCAGGCCGCCCTGGCTGAATCGCAAAAGACTCCGCACGGCCGGAGACAATCGTCGCCAGAACGGTGATGGGCTTCAGCCCCCGGGCCAAAAAGGCGCGGTCCAGTTCTGATTTTCCAAAATCGACCGGCCCCGCGGCCAACAGCGCTGCTGTTGACACACAGAAGAACCCCAAAACGAAAGCAGCCCGCAGGCACCAACTTGCGCCTGCCTTCCCACCCGGCGACCTGTGCATGATGACTTCCTCTCTTCTCACACTTTTCGAGGCTCTCAGACCAAAAAACCAAGGTACAAGCGCAGATTTGTTTTGGGAAGTCGCGGCTACTGCACTTCCCTTTGCTGGGGCAGGCCTCACCGCTGACCGGCGGGCACCAACAGTTCGTCGTCGGCTTCGCTGCTCCTGGCAGAGCCGGGCGACTCGAGCCGTTTTCCGGGAAAGTAACCATTGTTTAGTTAACCGACGTCGAACCGCCCGTTCGGGAGTCTTTGGCATCCCTTCTATTTGCCGGACTTCTCCTTTACGCACACGAAGTCAGCGGCGTCATCCGTGCTGCCGGTTCCTTTCCAGCGCGCCACCTGCGGATAAGCGCAGAGAGGCCGGGTTCGGAGGATGCCCTTCGTTGGGTCTGAATTGTGACCCGACGAATCGTCCACAAATTTCGCGGCGACGATCGCCTCCGGTGCGAGGCCTTTCTCGACCCAGCGTTCCAGAGCCAGCGAAATGTCGTGTTCTGGGTCAGCTTGGGCGCTGACGCCCGATTCGTCCGATGCCTGCCTGAAACGGATCGGGCCCGGGCCGGTGGTGCAGTGCTGTAATCCCGGCACCATGAAAAGGCGTATGAACTGGTCCGAGTCGGGTTGCCCCATGCGGGCGACGACGCTCCTGTAATAGTTGAGAAGGATCTCCGGCTGGATTACTGGGTCGTCCCAGCCGTGGTAGAGGATGAGCTTACCACCTCGGCCCGCATGGCAGGGTTTTCATTTCGGAATGGGTTCGGTTCATCATCTGCCCAAGTGCCGATCGAAGAACTTGACTATGACCTCATAGACTTCGCGGGATTGTGTCAAGTCAGGATTAAAGTAGAACGCGTGACCCAAACCTTCCCATACATGAAGCTCCGCCTCGACACCCTGCGCGACGAGGCAGGAATGCATGTGCACGACCGAGCTCAGTGCAAGGTCACGCGTAGAGGTAATCAGCAGGGAGGGGGGGAACTGTGCCATCACTTGCGCGGATCGCACCGGAAAGACCTGCGGATCGTCCGCAACCGTGTCCTTGAAGTACGGATGCTTTTGCGCCGCTGCTAGGTTAACTAAAGGATGTCCCGAAAGCGCTGCAGCAAAGTGCCCCGAGTCACCCTCTCCGTAGTAACTTCCTGCCGCGCAGAACATCCCCACGGCGCCGGGCCTGGGCAATTTCTCCTTTTGGAACCACGCCACGGCCTCCGCCGTCAGCAGGCCGCCCGCCGAGCAGCCGTAAATGCCGATGTTTTTTGGCTCATAGGTTTTGAGCAGTTCCCGATAAACAGCCGCCACGTCCTCGCTGGCCGCAGGAAATTTATATTCTGGCGCCATACGATAGTCGATGCTGACCACCTTGATCTTGCCGACGGATGCAATCGGTATAGACTCCAGGTGACTGATAGTGCGTGAGCCACCCGTAAATGCGCCACCGTGCACGTTGATGAGCACGCGTTTCTTGTTTTTTCGCGCGACGCCCTGTGTGAGTGTAAAGACTTCCGTGTAGACTCCGCCGACCTTTTCCGGGGTCATCACTACTTCGTAGCGATCGCGAACTTTCTTATATGAGGTCGTCTCATAAAAGGCGTCCGCTTCGCACTTGCGGATCGAGGGCATATCGGCCGGCTTTGCCCCCTCCATGGATGGACAGGTTTTGGGCGCGGCCGCAAGGTCGCGAGAATCCTTCAGCTCGCGGCGGGTTTCCTCGCTCAGGAACGAGGACTCCGGAAGAAGGAAAGCCGGCACATGGATGGTTCCGTCCTGCTCCACGCGTGGTGCGTTCACCTCGGTTGTCTTCTGCGCCAGAGCCATCCCGCTGGCAGCAATGCTGCAGTAAATGGCCAGGCCCACGCGCCCGGCAAGACGGATTCTCGAAAGGATTTGTTTCATTGGACGACCTCCTTCGTTGGCGTATTCTAAGTACGCCTCACATTACCTTCTCGGCATACTCCTCATTGATGACTTTCAAGCACCAAAAGCAAGTCTCCCCTGGTCAGCAATTTTCCTTTATATGTTCCGATCGCCGCCACTTTCGCTTCCACTGCAAGCGTGTGCGCGGTGATGCCGCGAGCGACCCCGGCCGCTGTTACGTTCTCGCCCGCGCTGCTGGATGGAGGCTTGCTCATTCGCGAGCGGCCCATGCTTATAACCCTGATCTTGGAAGACATTGGGACTGATCGAGCCCGGACGAACCCGTACCGCTCGGCGAGCTTCTTCACATCCGAGGTCTTGGTACCCTCGGGTAAGTCCCACAATACGTGCAACGCCACCGTGGGACACGTGCCGGTGAACCTATGCACTTGGCCTGCGTCGGAGAATTTCTCTTCGATGGTCCGCGCCGCCGGCTGAAGGAACTTGTCGAATCGCGTGCCGGCGTCGGCGAAACCCCAAGAGGGCAATTCGATCTGAAGGCCGTCGAGCGTTGCACCGATGTTTTCAGTGGTCAAAGTCGATGACTGGGCAGATTTTCGAGCCATAGGATGATGGCCCCCCTAGCAGGTTGATGAAAAACCCTTTTTCGTGCTGACTAGGGATATAGCCTATCCTGAAAACAAGGAACTTACGATTGTTAAAGTACGGCAAAACAAGCGGTTTTTCGACTTTTTCATCAACCTGCTAGCGCATTTGGGCAAAAGTGAGCATGATCGAAATGAAAAGTAGGTGCTCGGAACCCGGCCCGAGCGAGCCCGCTTGAAGACTTGCACGTGGGACAGAGAGAGCTATTGCACCGAACGACTGTGGCCTGGGGCCGCCAGCATCGAAACATCAGTCTACATCCAGGCGCGACCCCCACCTGTAATGTCCCTCGCCACTTGTACCCTGGCGCGGGAAGAGCGTCAAGTGATTTCGGAAGGCACCACCATTTTGAACTGCAAATCAGGAGCGCGGGGGGGGGACAGTCCGAAGGTAATAGACGGACACAACGAGAGCTCTCACCCCGCAATCCAAACTTATTGTGCGAAATCAGTTCGGGGGCACGAGTCGTGAGACCACCACGAGCGACAGTAAACACTATTACACCCCATGGCTGCTTGTCGGCCTGTGTTTCATGATTGACGAGAATTAGGATCTCCAGCTCGCTAGATCGCCGGTTAATCAACTCGCGTTCGGCGCGACGCTTGAGCACGCCGGAGAGCAAGAAATTGAATTGAAGACCAGTCGAGCAAAGGGAATGCAATTGTGCGGCTCATGAACTGCCAGGCGTGAAAACAACTGCCTAACACTACTCCCGTCGACGATGGCGTGTCGAAGGCTTTTCATTGCTGAGGTATAATTATGAAGCGAATTTGTTTCGTTCTGCCCATCAAGCCCGAGCGGCTGGAAGTATCAAAGTAGCGACATCGTACCGTCTGGCCGGAAATGGTTGTCTCTCTTCGCGAGAGGGGGTAGAAGAAATACTCTCTATTTCTCCGCGAGAATAGTTTGGTAGTCGGATACCTCGAAACTGACGATTTCGAAGGGGCGCGGGCAGGCATGGCCCAGCGAGAAGTTAATCGACGCGGGCAGCGTGAAATGTCAGATTTCTTAACCGGCTGGATTGCTGCCCGACTGAGCCATGGCACCGCTAGAAGAAGCGTTTCACCTGTGATTCAGGACAGAGGCGAGGAATCTAGAGGTCGCGAACTGGTCTCATGCCGCGTGCCTCTCTACGGGCTCCCGGTTAGGACGTGAATGCCCTGGGAACATAGGAACAAGGTGAACAATATGAATTTGCGAGCGGTAGTGTTTGATTATGGGATGGTATTGAGTGCTGCTGCTGATCCTAGTGCACGGTGGTCGCTTATGCGAATTTGCGGCCTTGACGAAGATACTTTCGAGCTGCACTATTGGGCAAATAGACGAGCGTACGATGCGGGTGAGTTGGTTGGGGAGACCTACTGGCAACAGATTGCGTCAGGAGCTGGTATCATTCTCGGAGCTGAACAGATCCAAACCCTCATCGACTATGATATCAAGATGTGGAGCAGCGTCGATCATGCTATGGTTGCATGGGCGCTGAGAGTCCGCGAATGCGGATACCTCATAGGCATATTGTCCAACATCAACAAAGAGCTTGTTTCATCGCTCGAGCAGCAGTTTCCCTGGATACATCAATTTGATCATACGGTCTGGTCGTGCCGCGTCGGCCTTGCAAAACCAGACACGGCGATATTCAGGCACACTCTGAAGCAGTTTCGGATGTTACCTGAAGATATCCTATATATTGATGATCGGGAAGAAAACATCAAGTCAGCGGGGCGACTTGGTATAGGGGGGATCATCTACAAGAACATGCCGCAATTACGCTCCCAGCTGCAATTGTTGGGCATCTCAGAGTTGCTACCGCCAATTTAGAATTGAATCGAGGTAGCCGGTTCTCGTGACCACTGGCGGCATCAAGAACCTTGTGAGTTATGCAGGACGCGCCGATTGTAAGAAGGCAGTAACGGATTACCTGATGAAGAAGGGCGTTGTCAATCAGCTGTACGATCTCCACGTGATCAGCAAGCCTTAAATCTGTTACCTGGCATATAGGAGTCAGATTCTCATGCCCTCCGGCAAGGGCATTTCATCCCGTGACTGTGGAACAATGTGGCAACTGCTCTATGAGATCGATGGCGACGGCATCGGAGTCGTGAACTTTGATCACAGGCCCTTCACAGATTTCTACGAAGACGCCACGGGGGCCTTCGATGATGACAACAAAACCGGCGGCGGAAGCGAATACATCTGGGAGCAACTTAATGATTTGCGGATCCGAGAGAAGGGAGGAACCTTCCGCAAAGTTGTTGGTTTAAGGGACGATTGTTCTGTGCTTGTCCCTGCTTCATATCCTGGGCGACGCGGAGCCTGATTTCCTCGGCCCCTACCGCACGGAAGGCGCCCGTGACCTAACAGGATGATGAAAAATGCTTGTTAAAGAACAAATGTCGCTCCCTTGCAGGCTCTGGAGTGGTGAGGACGGTGT
>JACQNR010000417.1 GCA_016202975.1 Acidobacteriota bacterium | reverse complement strand
TGACAAGAGCAGGCCTCTGGTCATTGATCCCGTCCTCGCCTACTCCACCTACCTGGGCGGCAGCGGCTTCGAGTGGGGAGCGGCAATCGCCATCGATTCGCCCGGCAACGCCTACGTGACGGGATATACCCCTTCGACGGATTTCCCTGTAGTGAACCCCTTGCCAGCTCCGAACGACGCCCTCCAGGGCGGGTCCGATGTCTTCGTGAGCAAACTTAGTGCCGACGGCAGCGCGCTCCTCTACTCGACCTACCTGGGGGGAAGCAATTACGAATCCGGCAAGGGCATTGCCGTGGATAGCAGCGGAAACGCTTATATGACGGGCCCGACGTCCTCCACCGATTTCCCCACCCTCAACGCCTTTCAGTCTGTGAACCATCTGGGCGTTGGCAACCCCACGGACGCCTTTGTGACCAAACTCAACGCAGACGGCTCGGCGCTCCTCTACTCGACCTTCCTGGGCGGCCTCGCGCGCGATTCCGGCAACGCCATTGCCGTGGACAGTGCGGGCTTCGCCCACGTGACCGGAGCTGGAGACTCCGGCAATTTCCCGACAAAAAACCCTTTCCAGGCCGTGTGCGGCGGGTGCCAGGCCGGCGGGCCGGACGCCTTCGTCGCCAAGATTGACGCTACCCAATCAGGCGCTGATTCGCTGGTTTATTGCAGTTTCATCGGCGGCCCGGCTCGCGACGAAGCTTACGGCATCGCCGTGGACGGCGCCTCGAATGTGTACGTCACGGGCAGCACGAACGGCGACTTCCCCACTAGCCCCGGCTCGTTCGATACCGTCTCCTCCGGCGAGGAGGCCTTTGTGATCAAAGTCAACGCGACGGGCTCGGCGGTCCTCTACTCGACCTACCTGGGGGGAAGCGGCTATGAATACGGCAACGGCATTGCCGTGGATAGCAGCGGAAACGCTTACATTACGGGTCCGACCTCATCCACCGACTTTCCCACCCTGAACGCCTTTCAGTCCGTGAACCACCTGGGTGGAGGCAACCCCACGGACGCCTTTGTGACTAAACTCAACGCAGATGGCTCGGCGCTCCTCTACTCGACCTTCCTGGGCGGCCTCGCGCGCGATTCCGGCAACGCCATTGCCGTGGACAGCGCAGGCTTCGCTTACGTCGCCGGAGCCGCCGACTCCGGCGATTTTCCCACGAAAAACGCTTTCCAAGCCGTGTGCGGAGGTTGCCAAGCCATGGGTCCGGGCGCTTTTGTCGCCAAGATTGACGCTACCCAATCAGGCGCTGATTCGCTGGTTTATTCCAGTTTCATCGGCGGCCCGGCTCGCGACGAGGCTTTCGGCATCGCCGTGGACGCAGCCTCGAACGCGTACATCACGGGCAGCACGTACGGCTCCTTTTTTCCCATCACCCCCGGCTCATTCGAAACCTTTTCCTCCTCTAATGACGCCTTCGTAATGAAGGTAAGTCCGGACACGGCGCCAGGGTTTACTCTGGCGCCCGCGCTCCTGGATTTTGGCGATCAAGGCGTTGGAATCACCAGCAGCTATCAGTCGGTGAGGGTCGGCAATGCGGGCAGCGCTGCCTTGAACATCACCAGCATCACCGCCAGCGGCGATTTTGCCATCGACGCCAGCACAACCTGCATGGTAGGTGCGCCGGTTGATGCAGGGGGCAACTGTACACTGAACGTCTCGTTCACGCCTGGGTCCCTCGGCGCGCTTACCGGTTCCATTTCCATCGAGGATAACGCCGCGGGCAGCCCTCACGCACTCGCGCTGAGCGGTACCGGCGTGCCGCCAGCGCCCTTGGTTTCCCTTTCCCCAGGCTTTTTGGATTTCGGCTCGCTGCTTGTAGGGACAACCAGTTCGGCCCAAACGGTGCTCCTCACGAACACCGGCGACGCCACGCTCAACATCTCTGGCATCACCGTCGGCGGAGACTTTGCCATCACCTCGAACTTCTGCGGAACAAGTCTTGCTCCAGCGGAAAATTGCACGATCAGCGTCACCTTCACGCCGACCTATCCGGGCACGCGTGACGGCACCCTCAGCGTCGCCGACAACGCCGCCAACAGCCCCCAGACCGTAGAACTTTCCGGCACAGGCGTGGGCCCGGTCGTCCAGCTCGTGCCGGGGGTGAGTTTGACCTTCAGTAGTCAGCTCGTAGGGACGACCAGTGTGGCACAGACCGTGACGGTGAACAACACCGGCAACTCTACGCTCAACATCTCTGGCATCACCGTCAGCGGAGACTTTGGCATCGCCAGCAATAACTGCGGGACAAGTCTTGCCGCGCCGGGAAATTGCAGCATCGGCGTGACCTTCAACCCCACGACGCCGGGTACGCGTAATGGCACCCTTAGCATCGCCGACAACGCCGCGAACAGCCCGCACACGGTCGAGCTCACGGGCACGGGCACCGATTTTGCGTTGGATGTGCAGTCGGGTGGGTCCGCGTCCGCCACGGTGGCGGCGGGGTCGACTGCGTCCTTCAGGCTGCAGATCGAGCCCACGGGCTTTGTGGGGAACGTGGCCCTTGCGTGCGCGTTCCAGGGGACGGCGCCACGCGGGGCAAGTTGCTCGGTGACGCCTGCGTCAGTCGGTCTCGATGGCACGAATCCCGCCTCGTTTATGGTGAATGTTGCGACCACGGCGCGGTCACTCGCTGTGCCGCAGGTTGGCGATTACAAATCGCCGCTACAGCCGCGGCCATGGACACGGCATGTCGAGCCCCTGCTACTGGCGCTGATGTTGCTGGCCGCTATAGCGGCGGTCGGAGCCTGCCCTGACGCAGGAAGGGATCGCCGCTCCTCGAACGCCGCGGGTCATAGACCCGCGCTACTGGGGGCGCCATTGGTTGCGACATTGTTAATCGTACTGCTCTGGTCGACGTGCGGCGGCGGTCCGACTCCAGCGCCACAGACGGGCACTCCAGCGGGCACTTACACGCTCAACCTGACCGCTACTGTCGGCGGCGTCAGCAAGTCGACCACTTTGACACTTCGGGTGAATTGAACGCCGGCGAGGAGTGCGAACTGAAGAGGCGCAATCCAGCCTGCACTAATGCCTCCCGACTGACCGGTAGATCGAGCAGCCCCCCCCGCCGATGGACTTTATTCCGTAACGACCCATCACAAAGGTCGCTTCAACTTCGCCTGCGGTATTGCTCGATCTACGTCTTGAGATAGGAGGCGATGGAGCTGGAGAGATATTCGAGTGACGACTGCGCCACCAGGCTGTAGTGGACCACCTTGGGGCCTTTGATCTGGCGGACGGCGACGGAGTCGCAGAAGATGATGTCGGCGCCGCGCACCGCGTCAGGGCTATCGTGAGGCAGCAGCGCCTGGCAGATTGAATGCTTGCGGCCGACGGCCGAGGCGAGCAGGCTGACCGCCGTCTTGAGAAACCCGTTGCTGACCGAAACCACCGCCAGCACGGAAGGTTGCTCCAGCTTGCGGATGCGCTCGATGTGCTGATCGGCAGAATTGAAACCAATGGGAACGATCAGGTGAGCGCTGGGAACCAGAGGCCTCACGTCCTCCAGAGCGTACTGCGGAACCACCACCAGCGCCCCGATAACCAGGCCGGGATTCGAAACCAGGTCCTCGCGCGCGCAATTCTCCGCCGGCCAATGTAGCGCGCTCATGATTTCCTGCTGGACCAGCTGGCGCAAGCCGGGTTCCTGATCCACAACGAGGATGTGATCCGGAGGCTCGGTCAGCAACCGTTCGCGAAAACGCTCGCGGAGCGTCTGGAGCGAGTATCCCCGTTCGCGCGCCACCTGAATCGTCATGTTGATCAGCTCATCCACACCTTCTGCGGCTCCCTGGCGCAAGATGTCCGCTTGCGAACGAACCACGACGCGTGTGCCCCGGCGGCTGACGAGCCAGGTCCGCCGAACCAAGTCCTGGTACGCGTGGCTCACCGTGTTGTGGTGAATCTTCAGCCGACGAGCCAGCTCGCGCACGCTGGGAAGCGGTTGGCCGGGTTTGAGCTTTTCGCTGGCGATCAAGAAGACGATCTGCTCTGCCAACTGCTGGCGGATGGGTACGTCGCTTTCCTTGCTGATGTGAATGTCCATCGTAAAATAAACACCCGGCGCGAATTCGCTCGCGTCACCGTTGCTTTTTTGTGCGATCATTCTACCCCATCATGCCGCGTGTGACACCTCGCAAACTGTCACGACTCTTGAGTGGAGACTGGGCCAAGAATGTTACAATCCGTTTCCAGGGCCCAGAGCACAGCCGAAAATCTGAGGATTTCCGGATCGAGGATCGGAAATGGGAGAGCCGCGCTTCACTACTTATCAGATCCGCATCCTCGTCTGCCTTGCGCTGGTCAACCTCGTCAATTACGTTGACCGCCAGGTGATCTATCCCCTTTTCCCGCTCGTCGCGCGCGACTTCAGCCTCACCTACACGGAGCTTGGGTCTCTAGCCGGAGCATTCAGCCTGGTGCACGCGCTGGGGAGCCTGCCACTGGGGTGGCTGGCGGACCGAGTTTCTCGCAAGAAGGTGGTGAGCTACTCCGTTTTCTTCTGGAGCGGCGCAACTTTCCTTTCCGGGATCGCCGGCTCCTTCCGGTCGCTGGTGGCGGCGCGGGCGCTGGTCGGAGTAGGGGAAGCTGCATATACGCCGGCGGGCACGGCCATGATCACCGCAAGTTTTCCGCGTTCATTGCGGGCGCGCGTTCAAGGAATATTCGACACCGGAATGTTTTTGGGCGGCGCCGGGGGCATCGCGCTCGGTGGTATCATCGCAGCCCACTGGGGATGGCGCTCGGCGTTCTTCGTGGTGGGGATTCCCGGGCTCCTGCTTGCCCTTTGCCTCTTTCGACTGCCGGAAGTTAAGGCCGTGAAGCAGGAGAGGGCGGTTCCCGTGCGAGACTTGTTCCGCATTCCCGCGTATTTGATGGTTTTAATCAGCGGTTGGTTTATCACCTTCGCCTCCAATTCATACATCATATGGGGGCCGACATTCGTTCAGCAATATAAGGGATTTAACGTCGAAGAAACCGGAATCATCCTGGGAAGCCTGCTGGTCGCCTCCGGAGTGCTGGGCGTCGCGGCAGGCGCGGCGCTTGCCGACCGGCTTGCCGGAAAGTTTGTGTGGGGGCGCCCACTCACCGTCGCGATGGGCTTTCTGGTCTCCTGTCCGCTGCTCGTCTGCGCATTTCGGGCGCCCAACCGCCCCTTCCTGCTCATTTCCTTTTTCGCGGGAGTATTCTTCATGGCGTGGTATCACGGACCCGTCACCGCCACGATTCATGACTTGACGCCATCGCGCGCCCACTCAACCGCAATGGCAATTTACTATTTCTGGGTGAACCTTTTCGCAACGCTTCCCGCCGCATGGTTGACCGGCAAGGTCGCCGATGTCTACGACCTTCAAACTGGCATGTACGTTGCCGTCAGCTCACAAGCCCTCGGCGGCGTATGCTTCCTTGGCGTTGTCTACCTGATCCACCGCCACGGCTTGCACGCGCCCGCGGAATCAAGTGGACCGGATGAAAATGGCGAAGACGGCATTCCTCTCGGCAGTCTCCAGTCCCCCGGTGACGCTTCTCCCGTTTAGATTTTATTCCACATCGGGAAATTATCTGAACGTCTGCAAGCAATTCACTTCCGGCCGCGTGTGACGCTTGGCCGGCTGTCACATTTCTGTGACACCGCAAGAACCGTCACGCAGGTTATAGACGACTGTTTCCGGAACCGCTAAATTCGCGGCTCAGGAGGCGGTGCCATGGACAAAGGGTGGGTCAAACTTCTTGCTGAGATCGCTGCCACGGCTATTCCCCTGCTCGTCGAGCATTGGCCGAGCGGCCCGCCTCAGCCGAGTATTCCAGCTTCGCATTGGCCAGCCACGGCGTGGACTCTTTCGCGATTTGTGTAGGGGATAAAAGGAAGGCTGTGATGCTAAACGAAATCTGCGGTTGGTTTTTTGTGCTCGGGGGATTGGTCATGGGGCTGGTGATGGGGTTGAAATTCCAGCGGGAGGAGTGGCTGGGCGGATACGGCGCGTTCCCACGGCGCATGGTGCGGCTTGCCCATGTCGCACTCGTGGCGCTCGGGATGATGAACATTCAGTATGCACAAAGCGCGGCCCGAACACATCTTGACCCGCGGTTTGCGAACCTGGCTTCGTGGTCCTTCCTCGCGGCGGCGATCCTAATGCCAGCTTGCTGCCTCTGGATGGCGGCGCGCAGGAGCCACTTTGAAATCTTTGCCGCGCCCATTGTGTGCCTCGCTACAGGCTTGGTTCTAACCGTTGGAGGTCTTGTCCAATGAAAATCGCCATGATCGCCATGAGTGGCATCCGAGCCGAAAATCCCGATCTGATGGAACTTGGCCTCAAGCTTCCGGGATTTCTGGAGCGCGCCCGGACGCTCTTCGCCATGCCTAGCCTGTCGCTACTGACGCTGGCCGGCATGACACCGCGCGATGTCGAAATCGAATATCGGGAATACCGCGAGTTCCCTGCTGACACCCCGCCTGAGTGCGACCTCGACGTCATCACTTCATTCACGGCGCAGATCAAAGACGCCTATCGCATCGCGGATATTTACCGCGCCCGGGGGACGAAGGTCGCGATGGGCGGGCTTCACGTCTCAGAACTTCCGGAGGAAGCTGCCACGCACGCCGATGCGGTCGCCGTCGGCGAGGGCGAAATCCTCTGGCCGCGAATGCTTGCGGATTTTCAGACCAACAAGCTGCAGCCGCTTTACCAGCAGCCGCCGGGAGAGTATTACGATTTCGCTAAATCCCCCATGCCGCGCTATGACCTTCTGGACCCGGAGAAGTACAACCGTTTCCCCGTGCAAACTAGCCGTGGCTGCCCCTTCAAGTGCGAGTTCTGCGCGAGTTCCATCATGCTGACGCCGCGCTACACGCACAAGCCGGTGGAGCGTGTCATCGCGGAGATCCGGGAGATCAAGAATCGCTGGCCGAGGCCCTTTATCGAATTCGCGGATGATAACACTTTTGCCGACCCACGTTACGGCCGCAAACTCGTCGAAGCCCTGGCCGAGGAGAATGTCAAATGGTTCGCGGAAACCGACGTCTCGCTCGCGCAAGATGCCGAACTGCTGCGCCTGATCGCCCAGAGCGGCTGCCGCCAAATCCTGGTGGGACTGGAAACTCCGACGGCTCGCGGCCTCGACGGGCTTGAATTGCGCTCCAACTGGAAGTACCGTAAACGTGACTCGTACAGGGCGGCCATCGAAAACATTCAGTCGCACGGCATTACTCTCAATGGTTGTTTCGTTCTCGGGTTTGACGGTGACACGGAAGAAGCGTTCGACAAGATTCCTCAATTCGTGGAGGAGACCGCTCTCTATGATGTCCAGGTCACGGTTCAGACGGCATTCCCCGTGACGCCGCTCTACCGGCGGTTGCTGGCCGAGGGCCGTCTGATCGAGCCGCGCAACTGGCGGCGCTGCTCGCTTTTTGATGTAAACTTCACGCCGCTCCACATGAGGGCGGCTCAGCTGGAAGAACGATTCCGAAATCTGGTCGCCATCCTTTATAGTAATGAGGCGCTCAACCGCCGGCATCGCCGGTTCGTGGAAGTCTATGGCGGACGCTTCCGGCAGGCGCACGCGCCGGCACTCGTAGCCTGATGGATGGGGACCACGGGCAGGGACGAGGCCGAGGCGCGCCGGGCCTGCCCATTTGGGATTGAGGCAGGTACACTCGGCTCAGGGAACATCGACACAACCTCAATGACCGATTCCCGAATCACCCATCCCACGCACGGGTTCTCCGCCCTGCTCCGGAATCGCGGCTTTATGTCCATGGTGGCCGCGCAGGCGCTGGGCGTCTTTAACGACAACTCCTACAAGACGCTTCTTTCGCTCTTCATTCTTTCGCACGCCACCAGCCGCGATGAGCGCGCGTGGCTTCTGCCCGCGAGCGGCGCTCTCTTCGTTATCCCCTACATCATGTTTTCGTCCTTCGCGGGGCAGGCGGCGGACCGCCTAAGCAAGCGGCGCGTCATCGTGCTGATGAAAACGATTGAGATTGCCCTGATGGGGCTCGGCACACTGGCGATGTACCGTGAGCACATCCCAGGGATGCTGGCGGTGCTGTTCCTGATGGGCACGCACAGTACATTTTTGTCGCCCGCCAAAGAAGGCATCATTCTTGAACTCGTCGGGGAAAGGGACCTCTCCCGCGCTAACGGTCTTCTGCAACTGACCATTTACACCATGATCGTTTTCGGCCCTGTAGCTGCCGGCCTCCTTATCTCCGTATTCCCCGACCGTCCTCACATCCCTGTGTCGCTACTCGTGGGAGTATCCCTGGTTGGATTTGCGTTCAGCCAGGGAATCACGCGTGTCGCCCCCAGCGGCTATACGCAGAAGTTCCGTTGGAACGCACTCAAAGAATTCATCGGCAATTTCTCCTTCATCCGGTCCGACCGGGCGCTCATGCTGACGGTGCTAGGCATCGCCTACTTTTGGCTTCTCGGCGCAATTTACCTCTTGAATGTCCTGGTCTATGGGCGTGATCTGCTCAACCTCGGCGACCGTGAAATTTCGTTTTTGAACGCCAGTATTTCGGTGGGCATCGGCCTCGGTGCGGCACTAGCTGGCAAGCTTTCGGGCGATCAGGTGGAACTCGGCCTGGTGCCGATTGGCTCGGTGGGGCTGGGAGTTTTCGGAATCGGTCTCTACTTCGCGAGCCAATCGCTCCTCCTGGCCCTCGTCGGACATTTCCTTCTCGGAATCTGCGGCGGAGTGTATATCGTTCCGCTGGACTCTTTTCTCCAGCAGCGCGCCGGCGAGCAGGCCCGCGGCCGCGTCATCGGGGCATCCAACGTCTTGACATTTCTGGGCGTGTTCGTCGGGTCAGGAGTTCTCTATGTCCTTTCCGGGCCGCTGAAGCTGCGCCCTGATCAGGTTTTGCTGGTGTTGGGAGTCGCTTCCTTTGGGGCAACGGCCTACATTCTGACGATTCTCCCCGACTTCGCCGTGCGCCTAGTATTTTTCCTGCTAACGCACAGCATTTACCGCGTGCGCATCCACGGGTCGGAGCACCTTCCCAAGCGCGGCGGGGCTTTGCTTGTCTGCAATCATGTTTCCTTCATCGATCCTTTTCTGGTCGGTTCGGTCACCCAGCGGTTTATCCGTTTCCTGATGTGGCGGACCTTTTACGAAAAACCCGCGATTCACCGGTTTGCGAAACTCATGGGCGCAATCCCGATTTCCGATGATGATCCCCCCAGGAAGATCGTCGAATCCATGCGGGAAGCGCAGGCCCGGCTGCGGGAACGAGAACTGGTCTGCATCTTTGCTGAGGGCGCCATCACGCGAACCGGAAACTTGCTCCGTTTCCATCGGGGGCTTGAGAGGATTGTTAAGGGGACGGGCGCGCCCATCATTCCCGTTCATCTGGATCGGCTGTGGGGCAGCATTTTCAGTTTCGAACGTGGGCGGTTCTTTACCAAATGGCCGCAGCGTTTTCCCTACGCTCTGACGGTAAGCATCGGTCCGCCTCTTCCGGCGGGCGCGACCGCCTTCGATGTGCACCAAGCGGTCATGCGGCTGGGGGCGGAGGCTTTTTCCCGGCGCGACACGACGCAGAAGACGCTTCCCGAGACGTTCATTACCGCTGCAAAGCGAAATTGGTGGCGCTTCTCGATGGCGGACTCCTTCGGACGGAGGCTTACTTTTCTGAAGGCGCTCGCGGGCGCCATGCTCTTTCGCCGTCTGATTCTCCGGGAATGCCCGGGAGAGGAAATGGTCGGTATCCTTCTGCCGCCGCTGGTTCCAAGCGCCCTGCTCAACGTAGGGATCAGCATGGCGGGACGCGTGCCGGTCAATCTGAATTACACGGCTTCGGAAGAAGCGCTCGATTCGGCCGTCGCGCGATGCAGCTTGAAAACTATCGTGACGTCCCAAAAACTTCTCGATCGCTTTTCAATTGCCAGGCGTCCCGGCATGGTGATGATCGAGGACCTGGCAAAAGAAATTCCCGCCGCCATGAAGATTCTTTTCGCGGCGGCAGCTCTCTTGCTCCCGGCTTTTGTGTTGCGGCGCTGGTTGGTGCCGCGCGGCGTCCAGCTCGACTCGCTCGCCACAATTATCTTTTCCAGCGGCAGCACGGGGCTGCCCAAAGGCGTAATGCTGAGCCACCGCAACATCGTCTCGAACATTGAAGGATCGCAGCAGGCCATCAGCATCAGCCGCGACGATTGCCTTTTGGGAATTCTTCCCTTCTTCCATTCTTTCGGCTTCACGGTGGGCTTGTGGCTGCCGCTGATTTCGGGTTGCTCGATCGCCTACCATGCGAACCCGCTCGAAGCGCGCACCGTCGGCGAGCTTTGTCGAAAATACCGCGTTACGATACTGGTCTGCACTCCCACCTTTGCCTGGAAGTACGTTCAGGTTTGCACGTGTGAGGATTTTGCCGCGCTGCGCCTAGCCGTGGTGGGCGCGGAAAAGATGAAGCCGGAGCTGGGTCGCGCCTTCGAGGACAAATTCGGCGTCACGATGTTCGAGGGATACGGATGTACGGAGCTGTCACCCGTGGTCGCCGTAGGCACTCCAAATTACGTCGCACCCGATCAAACCCAGCCGGGCCACAAGCTGGGAAGCGTCGGGCATCCCATCCCGGGAGTTGCCGCTCGCGTGGTCAATGCCGATACGCTCGAAGACCTCGGATGCGGGAAAGAAGGAATGCTCCTCATCAAGAGCCCCGGGGTCATGCAAGGCTACCTCGGCGAGCCGGAAAAGACCCGCCAGGTCATCACGCCGGACGGCTGGTACATCACAGGCGACATCGCCCGGCTTGACGAAGACGGATTCATCACCATCACCGACCGGCTCAGCCGGTTCTCCAAAATCGCCGGCGAGATGGTGCCTCACGTCCGCATTGAGGAGGCGTTGCACGCGGCGCTGGGCAGCCCCGAACCGCGAATGGTTGTGACTTCAGTTCCCGACGAACAGAAAGGCGAGAGAATCATCGTCCTCCACACCGACCTCGGAGTGGAAGTGGATGAGCTGCTGAAGAAATTGCGCGACGCCGATTTGCCGCGGCTGTGGATCCCCAAAAGCGAAAATTTCTATCGCATCGACGCCCTGCCCCTGCTCGGGAGCGGCAAGCTGGATTTGAAAAGAGTAAAGGACATGGCGAAGAACTTCGCCGTCAGACGACCTCTCTCAACCACTTCTTAGACCTCGGCTTTGCCCCTCCTACCCCAGCCCCTGCGGGTTGCGGATGGTCCCGTCGTACATGTTGCCGGTCTTGAAGGGTTCAAACTCCCCCTGCCGCGTGCGGGGCTGCCTTAGCTTGCAGAGTCGCGACTTCTTTCTTCCCTAGCGGTTTGAGCCCGCATTTCCATTTTGGGCAGCACCTCCGAATCTTCGGATCGTCGCCGTCATCAATATTCATGGGCGCGCGAACGCGATGAAGACGCTCCGGAGGTCGATACCCAATGGGTGAAATACAAGATCAGCCCTTTCAGCTCTCCTTCAACGCCTCTCTCAAGGACGATTTCCAGGGTTCCCGCGTCACCTCGGACGGCGGCCTCATCCTGGTGGGCGAACTTGATGAGCGACTCGGGCTCGGAGCATTGATCGAACAACATCTGACGGACTCCCGGCGTGGGAAGAATACGCAGTTTCCCTTCGCCGATCTGCTGGGGCAATCCAACTATAGTCGCCTCGCTGGCTACGAAGACCTCAACGACGCCGCGAGGCTCTCCCAGGACCCGACCTTCAGGCTGATTGGCTCCGAGAAAATCCGGGATCGGGGCGCCGCTCTGGCCTCGCGGCTGCAGACCTTCGAGACCGAGATGCTGGGCGAGGAGGAGAACTTCGCGGGACTGGCCAAACTTGATCGGGCATTGATCGGCAAAGCGGAACCGATGGAATCAGGTTACCGCACAGTCCTGGACACGGGTTCGACCGAGGTTCCGATGTACGGAGAGCAAGGGCAGAGCGCTTCCAACGGCCACTTCGAGTCGACCTATTATCACCCACTGCTGCTGTTCAGCCGTGAGGGCGACTGCCTGGGGGCCAAGCTACGGCCCGGCAATGTGCACAGTGCCGAGGGTTGGGAAGAATTGTTGTTGCCGGAAATCGAACGACAGCAGCGAATGGGAAAGGCTGTCGGCTTTCGGGCCGACGCGGCTTTCGCCAAGCCGGAGATCTACGAAGCGCTGGAGGAAGTGAACGTTAGTAGGGCAATAAATCACTTGACACACAGACTGGCGGGGGCGGACAATGACCGCCACTAGCCTGCCCAAGAATAGTGTATCCGAAGTGCCTTGGAATTCGCACAGGCTAGTCAGTCTGTGGGATATGATTACAATTTTTGCTAGTGAGGTAGCCGAGGTTTGGCCAAATCTGATGAGTCTCTCTCTAGGATTTTTCGGTACGGAAAAGGAAAACCCGGCAACGCCAGAAGAGTCACGTGAAACGCTAGATCAAGTAATCTCCCTCTGTGGGCGCCTTGCATGGGCGGATTTGGAGGGACAGGCAAAGCGCCTATTGTCGCGCGCGAATGCTGGTCAGTCCGGCGAGCCGATGGCAGCGCTTGCCCAAGATCTGAGAGATGGCTTCCATGACAAACTCATGGAGACTCGAATCGTAGTTATCGACCAGCGGGATCACGGGCTCTTTAGTGATGCAGTCCGCCATCTCGGACTCAATAATATCGTTGATAAGTTTGCATCTTCGGCTGTGGAGCTGAACCT
>JACQNR010000416.1 GCA_016202975.1 Acidobacteriota bacterium | reverse complement strand
TCGCGTCCTTCAAAAGGCCCACGGCACAGAATTCGTGCCGTGGCTACTCGCTGCGGCTTAAGGGAAGCACTAACTGGCTGCCGAGCCTTCGGGATGTGCCGCGACTTTCTGGCGCTGGTCGCGAAGGACGGCCTTGCGGCTCAAGCGGATCTTGTTCCCTTCGATGTTGATCACTTTGACGAGAATCTGGTCACCCTCTTTCAGCTCGTCACGAACTTCTTTGATGCGATGCTCCGCGATTTCGCTGATGTGGAGCAGGCCATCGGTGCCGGGGAAGATTTCGACGAACGCGCCAAACTCCACCAGCCGTACGACTTTGCCAAGATAGGTCTTGCCGATCTCGGCTTCCGCCATGAGGTCCTTGATGATCTTCAAGGCCTTATTGGCGGCGCCTTCATCGACGGCGGCGACGTTCACCGTGCCGTCGTCCTCAACGTCAATCTTCGCGCCCGTCTGCTCGACGATGCCGCGGATGACCTTGCCGCCCGGGCCGATCAGCTCGCCGATCTTCTGGCGGTTGATCTTGAGCGTGTAGATGTGCGGCGCGAACTTGGAGATGGTCGTACGCGGCTCAGCCATGGCCTCCAGCATCTTGCCGAGCACGTGCAGGCGCCCGTGTTTTGCCTGCTCGAGCGCCTCCGCCATAATCTGCGGTGTCACGCCTGTGATCTTGATGTCCATTTGCAGGGCGGTGATGCCATCCTTGGTGCCGGCGACCTTAAAGTCCATATCGCCGTAGTGATCTTCGGCGCCCGCGATGTCGGTTAGGATGGCGAACTTCTCGCCTTCTTTCACCAGACCCATGGCGATGCCCGCCACGGGAGCCTTGATGGGCGCTCCCGCATCCATGAGCGCCAGGCATGCGCCGCAGACCGTCGCCATCGACGACGAGCCGTTCGATTCCAGAATGTCGCAAACGATGCGGATGGTGTAAGGGAAATCCTTCTCCTCGGGAAGAATGGCAAGCAGGGCTCGCTCGGCGAGCGCGCCGTGGCCGATTTCGCGCCGCCCCGGGCCGCGCTGCATCTTCACTTCCCCGACGCTGAAGGGCGGGAAATTGTAATGCAGCATGAAACGTTTGTAGGATTCGCCCTCGAGCACGTCGAGCCGCTGCTGGTCCTCGCCGGTGCCGAGCGTGACCGTCGCCAGCGCCTGGGTCTCGCCGCGGGTAAAGAGCGCCGAACCGTGAGTGCGCGGCAGGACGCCGGTTTCACAACTGATGGTCCGCACCTGGTCGAAGGCTCGACGGTCGGGACGCTGGTGGGCATTCAGAATGTCGTCGCGGAACAGGCGCTCTTCCAGCGCGTCGAAGTACTGCGCCACCTTGCGGCGCTTCTCCAGATCGTCCTCGGGATAGCTTTCAACGAGCGCCTTGCGCTGCGCGGCAATCTTGCGATGGCTTTCCTGCTTGATGTACTTCGAAGTATCGCGCGCCTCCTGCAGGGCCGCTTCGGCCTTCGCCTTGACTTCCGCGTAGAGGGCCTCGTCGCGCTGGGGCGCTACGAACTCGCGTTTCTTGATGCCGATTTGGGCAAACAGTTCCTTCACCGCGGCCACGATGCGCTTGATCTCGTCGTGAGCGTGCTGGATGGCTTCTAGGATGGTGGCTTCGGAAACCTCCTTCGCCCCGGCCTCGACCATCACGATGGCGTCTTCGCTGCCCGCAACGATGAGGTTGAGCAGGCTGGATTTCACTTGCTCGTAGGTGGGATTGGTGACCAACTTGCCGTCCACCATGCCGACGCGCACACCCACGACGGGCGAGGCGAACGGAATGTCGGAAAGGTAGACCGCCGTGCCGGCCGCGATGAGTCCGACAACATCGGGATTGTTTTCATTGTCGGCCGACATCACCATGGCCAGGACCTGCGTGTCGTCGTTGTAGCCTTCCGGAAACATCGGGCGCAGCGGGCGATCGATGAGCCGGCTGGTCAGAATCTCTTTCTCCGTGGGCCGTCCTTCGCGCTTGAAGAAACCGCCGGGAATCTTCCCCGCGGCGTAGGTATACTCTCGGTAATCGACCGTGAGCGGAAAGAAGTCGATGCCCTCGCGGGGTTCAGACGTGCACGCGGTCGCGAGCACCACCGTGTCGCCGTAGCGCACAAAAGCCGAGCCGTGGGCCTGTTTGGCCACTCGGCCGTATTCGAACGTCAGGGTATTTCCACCCAATGGAATGCTGATTTGATGCAAGGCAAATCCTCCAGTTTCATGTGGGGCGGTCGGGGCAAATTCAAGCCCAACTCGCTCAGGCGCGGTCCCGTTCAGCAAGCCCCAATCGGGCGCTGCGAATCAAAGGCTGACGCGCTTTGGGCAGATTCAAAGGTGAGCTGCGAATTGACCAGAGGGCCAAAAGCGGGAAACGATTCCCGTGGGTCCTGCAGGGAGCCGCTTGCCAGATCTGGAACTGTGAAGCCCAATGCTGCCGATGGTGGGGTCACAACCGTATTACTTGCGGATGCCCAGCTTCTCAATCAGCTGGTGGTAACTGTCCATATTACTTCGCTTCAAATACTCTAGCAGGCGCTTCCTCCGGCCGACCAAAATGAGCAGGCCGCGCTGTGAGGAATGGTCTTTGCGGTTCGAACGGTAATGTTCGGTCAAGTAGTTGATGCGCTCGCTCAACAGGGCGATTTGGACCTCAGTCGAACCGGTATCTTTGGGATGAACCCGGTATCGCTCGACCATGTCCTTCTTGGATTCTTGCACTAGTGGCATCCGCCAATTCTCCTCGCTTCTCTAATCCTTTTGTCTGCATTTGGATAATAGCACGCAGGGCGAGGTTTGACAAAAGAAAATCGGCCACTAAGGGTCATAGGTGCCGGTGTAATTGAGCCCGCTAGCGGCTCGAAGCTGCCTTGGAACGAGCCTATCCGTAGAAGATTTCGGCGGTCGCAATCCATTCTTCGTCTACGAGCTTGAGCTTGGTCAAGGCCTCGGCGAGCGGAATGGCCGTAATGGCACTGCCGCGCAGGCAAACCATCATTCCGGTCTTGCGCTCATGAATGAGGTCCACGGCCTTCACGCCATAGCGCGTGCCCAGAACCCGGTCGTAGGCGGTGGGAGAGCCTCCGCGCTGGATGTGGCCCAGCACCGTGGCGCGGGTTTCGTAACCCGTCCGACGCTCGATTTCCTTGGCCACGATCTCGCCGATTCCGCCCAGTTGAACGTGCCCAAATTGGTCGATGTTGGCCGACTTGGTGACCAGCTCCTTGTCTGCCCCGGCAAGCTGAAACCCTTCGGAAACCACCACGATGGAGAACGGCTTGCCACGCGAATGCCGGCGTCGAACCATGTCGCAAACCTCATCGATGCTCATCTGTTTTTCCGGCATGAGGATGCAATCCGCACCGCCGGCAATCCCCGCCACCGTGGCAATCCAGCCGGTGTGGCGGCCCATCACCTCCACCACCATGACGCGCTGGTGTGACTCGGCGGTGGTATGAAGACGATCGATTGCTTCAGTCACAATCGTGACGGCAGTGTCGAAACCAAAGGTCTGGTCTGTCCCTTCAACATCGTTATCAATCGTCTTGGGAATGCCGATGACCTTGAGGCCCTCCCCCGCCAGGAAGCGAGCCACGCCGAGCGTGTCTTCGCCCCCCACGGCGATGAGGAAATCGATCCCCATCTTCTGCATGCTTTCCTTA
>JACQNR010000415.1 GCA_016202975.1 Acidobacteriota bacterium | reverse complement strand
GTTCTACAGGTCTGCGGCTTTGATGAAAGGACAAAAGAACCGCGGACCTACAAAACAGGTCCGCCCTACTTGCTTTCGGGCATGTGTGCGACTGGGATGGGCGCCACGAATCGCACACATCGCAAAGAGCGCGATGTATGCGCCACCCGCACATCATCCTGAATTCTGACTGCTGACTCCTGCTCTCTACGCATCAATTTGCGCGCGCTGCAGGCGGTCGCTGTAGTCCACGTACACGGTTTTCCACTCGGAATAGAAATCGAGCGCAGTGACGGCGGCCTCGCGGTGGCCGTTGCCGGTCTGCTTGGTGCCACCGAAGGGCAGGTGAGTCTCGGCGCCGATAGTGGGCGCGTTGACGTACACGATGCCCGTATCGAGGTCGCGCATCGCCTCAAAGGCGCGGTTCACGTTGCGCGTGTAGATCGAAGACGACAGGCCGTAGACCACGCCATTGTTAATCTCGATAGCTTCTTCAAGATTGGAGAAAGGAATCACGGAGACAACTGGGCCGAAGATTTCCTCCTGCGAGACGCGCATCTTGGGATGGCAGTCGCCGAAGATCGTGGGCGCGTGGAACCAGCCGCGGTCATAGTCGCCACTCGTAAGGCGTGTGCCGCCGCAGAGAAGTTTCGCGCCTTCGTTCTTGCCGATTTCAACATACTCTTCAACCGTCTTAAGTTGTGCCTGATTGATGCACGGACCCATCTGGACGGTCGGATCGAGCCCGTTGCCGACCTTGAGCGCGCGCGCCCGCTCGACGAAGCGATCCACGAATTCCTTATACACATCCTTGTGGCAAGCGACGCGGCTGGCGGCGGTGCAGCGCTGGCCGGTGGTTCCAAAGCCGCCCCAGAGCGCGCCTTCAACGGCGAGGTCAAGGTTCGCATCGTCCATGACGATGATGCAGTTCTTGCCGCCCATTTCCAGGCAGCAGTGCTTGAAGTTGTGCGAGCACGCCTCGGAAACCTTGCGGCCGATCTCAGTCGAGCCGGTGAACGATACGGCTTTGACGTCGTCGTGCATCATCAGGCGGTCGCCGACTTCGCCGCCGCCGCCCGTCACGTAATTGACCACGCCGCGCGGGATGCCCGCTTCTTCCAGCACGCGCACCAGGTTCAGCATCGAAACTGGCGTGTCCGTTGCGGGCTTCATCACTACGGTGTTGCCGCAGATGAGCGCCGGCATCGTCTTCCAGGAGGGAATGGCCATGGGGAAGTTCCACGGCGTGATGAGCGTGCAGACGCCCATGGGCGAACGCGCCGTCATCGCGAATTTGTTGGGAAGCTCGGAGGTGGTCGTCTGGCCGAAGAGCCTCCGGCCCTCGCCCGCCATGTAAAACGTCATGTCGATGGCTTCCTGCACGTCGCCGCGCGTCTCGATGAGGATTTTCCCCATCTCGCGCGTCATGAGTTGCGAGTACTCCTCCTTGCGCTCGACCAGCAGGCGCGCGGCGCGGTAGATGATCTCCCCGCGCTTGGGCGGCGGAACAAGCCGCCACGACTTGAATGCATCCTTGGCCGCAGCGATGGCGTTCTCAACGTCCTGCGAATTCGACTTCTGAAAAATACCGACCAGATCGTTGCGGTCGGCGGGGTTGGCGTTCTCAAACGTCCGGCCGCTAACCGATTCGACCCACTCTCCGTTGATGAAGTTCTTATAAACTTTGGGCGGGGCCATAAGAGATTCCTCCAGTCATGATGGCGTCGGCAGGGAAGTGGGCCCCTGCCGGGCGGTTCGAGTTGGCACTATAACAAACGGCCTGGGGGCCAGCAAGTTGAGGCCAAAGCGGGGTAGTAGCGCACTTTGGCAGCAGTGGCGGTTGGTGCCTGCCCCCCCGGACGCGGACCGCCGCAAGCGTTTGGGACGCAAGATCGGCTGTCCCGCGAAGCGCGCGGCAAATTCCGGCCGCCGCTACAGAAACGGAACCTGAGTCACTAGCCCGGCTCCGGCCCGTTGACGCCTCGCCCGTTGTATGCTACAATGATAGGCTAGCTATCGTCGGAGCCTCTTCCTCGGGGTCACCCGGAGAAGGCGTGTGCGCGATGAAACGAACGGCAAGGAGGTCCGGCGGAAACAATACAAATTTCAAGGTATGAATATCAATGTTGCTCCGGCACATGCAGGGAGTAGGCGTCGTGACTAAGTGACGTAGGCTGGCATCTGCGGGGCATTGAAATTGAAGAAATGGCGGAACGAACCCACGATGTTATTGAAAACAAAGGAGGTAAGAATGTAGAAGCGGGCCAATGGGCCGCCTTCTTATGATGGCGAGACCCCACCGGAAGGTCTCCACTTTGGCGAGACAGGGGCGCGGCAAATGGCTGAAAAAAAGCGCCCTGGCGGGCTGGCCTGCGTTAGCTTGATATTCAGAACGCGAGGAACGAAGCCACGATGTTGCTGAAAACAAAGCATCGAGAACTTAACATCATCTGCGCCACATCCGGTCCCGCAGGCCCCGCGGCCACAGCCGAATGGAGTCCGAGAGTTATTGCATATCGCCCGGCGTCGTGGTACGGTAAGCGAATTCAGGGGAGCCAGAGGCAAGCAGCGGACGAGGTCCAATATCACATCGAGGTGACGCCATGAAGCGCCGCGAATTCGTGACCATTTCCGCCATCGGATTGGGAGCAATTTGGATAGGCTCGAGGAGCGTGCCTGCCTTCGGCGCCGGTCCGCCGGGCCGATTTAAGGCGACCGACATGGTGACGCTCGGGAAGACCGGCATCAAGACGTCGCGCCTGGCGATGGGCACCGGCTCACACGGCTTTGGGGGAAGTTCTAACCAGGGTCGGCTCGGTCTGGCGAAGTGTGCCGACATGCTTTGGGCTGGCTACGACCACGGGTTGAGGTTCATCGACACTGCGGACGCTTACGGAACTCACCCGCACGTCCGCGAGGCGCTCAAGCGCATTCCGCGCGAGAAGGTGACGATTCTCACCAAGTCGTGGAACCGCGAACCGGATGGCATCCGGGCCGACATCGAGCGCTACCGCAAGGAACTCAATACCGACTACATCGATATTTTCCTCATGCACTGCCTCTCCGACGACGATTGGACGACCAAGCACCGCGCCACCATGGATGTGATTTCGGAATTCAAGCAGAAGGGAATCATCCGCGCTCACGGCTGCTCCTGCCACACCATCGGCGCGCTGCGTGCCGCGGCGAAATCGCCCTGGGTAGAAGTCGACCTCGCACGCCTGAATCCGATCGGCCACCACATGGACGCCGACCCGGAAACGGTCAAGTCCGTCCTGCGAGAAATGCGCGCCGCCGGAAAGGGCGTGGTCGGCATGAAGATTCTCGCCCAGGGTGACATGGGTACCCGCCGGAGCGAGGCGATCGAGTATGCGCTCGCGAGCGGCGTGCTCGATGCCTTCACCATCGGGTGCGAAAGCCGCGACGAGCAGTCGGACATCATGACGCGAATTGCCGCGATCGCGGCGTAATTCCCGAGTGACTTCCCTCGGCTTTGCCGGAGGGCACGTACTTTTCGACAGAATCCGCCTCAATGACCCGGCGTGTCTTCCTTTCCACTCTCGCCGCCTCAACTGCTGTGCGGGTGGTTGCGCCCCCAGCCGCACGGATAACCCGCATTTCGCTCGCTCCCATCCAGGGCCGCTTCCACAAGTTCGTGGCCATGAACTCCTATGACACCGCGCCCAAAGGCCATACCTACACGAACACTCTCATCCGGATCGCCACCGACGAGGGCGCCGAAGGCGTCGGTGCGATGGGCTACGCCGCGTCCGACGACGCTTACCGTGCCTCGCTCAAAGCACTCATCGGTGCGGACCCCCTCTCCAGCTTCACCATGCAGGACGGCATGGTCGCCGGGCGCTCGCGGGCCTTTGCTGCGCTTCTCACTCAATACCCCCACCTGGACGGTCCGCTGCTCGACCTGATCGGGAAGCTGCAGAACAAACCCATGTGGAAGCTGCTTGGGGAGCCCGTGCGCGACCGCGCGGAGGTCTACGACGGGACGCTCTATTTCAGCGACCTCTGGTTCAAAGATCGCGGGGTGCGCGCTGTGCTCGAAGAAGCGGAGGAAGCGTTAAAGAGCGGCTACCTCGGCCTCAAATTCAAAGTCGGGCGCGGCGCGAAATGGATGGCGCCCGCTGCCGGCCTCGAGCGCGATATTGAGGTGTTGAACGAGGCGCGCAAAGTGGCTGGCCCCGGCATCAAGATTCTCGCCGACGCAAACGACGGCTACCGCAACGATTTCGAAGGTGCGTGGCGCCTGATGCGCGAGACCAAAAACGCGAAGCTTTACTGGATGGAGGAAATCTTCCCGGAGGATGTTGCCCGTTACGCGGAGCTGCACAAGCGCATGGCGGAGGAGGGAATTCCCGCGTACATTGCCGATGGCGAGAATCTGCGGGAGCCGGATGCATTCAAGCCCTATCTTGCGCCGCCGCGCGCCTTTGATGTCGTGCAGATGGACATCCGCGTGGGAGGATTACTGGCGAACAGGGAACTGGCGCGCATGGCCGGCGCCGCGGACGCTTCCTCTGTCCCGCATAACTGGGCCTCTGAAATCGGCAAGTACATGGGCCTGCACCTGGCGAAAGCTATTCGCGAAGTCACCGCCGCCGAGGACGACCGCTCGACCTGCGATGTCATCATGGCCGAAGGCTACGAATTCAGTAATGGCACGTATAGCGTCTCTAATTCCCCCGGCCTCGGCCTGAGTGTCATTCCGGCGGTTTACCAGGAAAAGTGCGCACGGTCGGAAACGGTGATATCGTAAGCGCCCGGAGACGCGGCGCAATCCATGTTCGTCTGCCCGAATTGCACAAAAAGGCTTTCTCATTCCACCGGCTCCGGCGGCCCTTCGTGGCGATGTGGATCGTGTGGAGGCATCGCCTTTCCACTGGCCACGCTTCGGAAGACTCAGGTCCCCACGGCGACGGTGGATGGGTTGATGGAAAGGGCTCGCGCCGGTGAAGGTTGGAAAGGGCGCTTCTGCCCCATCTGCGCGAATTGGATGTCCGGGCTTCCTGTCCCCATCGAGAATGAGAGCGTCACGATCGATGTGTGCGCCTCCTGCCAGCTCTTCTGGTTCGACCCGACGGAATTTGAAAGAGTCCTTCCGGCCGCCCCGCCAACCCCCATTGCCGCGAAGCCTTCGCCGGCGCCGTCGGGCGGCGCCTCACCTCCCACCGTATCGTCAGGCGCTACCCGGCTGCCTCTCACAGTCACGTCAGTGGACGCTCGTGCCGCAACGGTGCAGGAGGGAATTGCGGGGTACGAGCAAGAAGCCAAACTACAGTGGTGGAACTACCTCTCGGGTTTTCTCGGGATGCCTATCGAGATCCGCAGCCCCAAACGCAGGAAAGCCCCCACCGCGACCGCGACTCTGGCCGCCGTCATCGCGGGGGTGAGCTTCTCGGTCTATACCCTGTTTCCTGGGATTGTCGGATGGCTTGGGTTCAGCCCGGAGTTCCCGTTCCGTTTCCTGGGGCTGACGATGATCACCGCCTTCTTTCTTCACGGCGGGCTCTTTCACCTGCTGGGAAACCTGTACTTCTTGATGACCTTCGGGGACAACGTCGAGGATTTCCTGGGCGTGCGCCGATTCCTGCTGCTGATTTTTGGAGCGGCGGTCTTCGGCAACCTCCTGCAATTTGTGGCGAATCCGGGCGCCAACATGGTCATCATCGGTGCGAGCGGCGGCATCGCGGGGATTGTAGCGTTTTATGGATTGCAGTTTCGGCAAGCGCGCGTGGCCATCTTTCTGCTGCGCATCATCCCCGTCAAGCTCAAAGCTTTCTGGGCCCTCATTCTGTGGTTTGGGTTTCAGCTTGCGGGCACTGCGGCGGGTTGGGTCAATACCGATCACACTGCCTACGCCGCGCATTTGGGAGGCGCTGCGACCGGGCTGATCCTCTGGCGCCTCTGGCGAAGCCATTAACGCCTCCCGCGGGCAGGGAAACGAGGCCCCAAACCCGTTGCCAGGAGTCCGAAGCGAAGCCCCAGGCCGGTCGTAAAAACCAATTCATTCCGCTGGCGGCCTGGCTGCGGCCGGCTCAGGAATCGGTCGGCCACCGTCGTGTTAAACGAGAGACGGGACGTGATACGAGTACTCAGTGTCGTCGTGGTATCGAAACGATAGTCGCCTGTCGAGCTGAGATTTGGGTAGAAATCAAGCGAATGAGTCAGCCCCACAGCGTCGGAGAGCTTCCAGCCGACCTTTTGGCCTACCAGCCCTTCCGCGTCACGGCGTATTTCGCCATTGGCAAACGAGGTTCGGGCGACCGTCAGGCCGCCAAGAACCTGCATGTTTACCTTGGGCCCCCGCAGAAGATCGTGTCCGACGCCGGCGCCGTAGGTCTGGCGCAAATCGATACTCTGCGTCTGGATGTGCTCGAACCCCCCGAGCACGAAGGCGAAGTTCGACGACTCGAATAGGAAGTCCTGCCGCAGGCTGGTGGCAACGCTGTTGGCGCTCGTCTTGACACCATCCTGTCGAGTGTTGGCAAAAAGCACGTTGAGCAGGTAATTGGTTCGGAACCGCTCCTTCTGGCCGGGCAAGTCCGGTTCGCGTCGGACGGCATTGACCCCGATGTTCAGCGTCCCGGCGTCCCGGGCGCCTCGCACCAGGCTGTAGCCGGCACTGCTTGATCCCTGCCAGTTCTGCCAGGGACGCCGAATCTCCCCGGCCTTCGAGTAGAAGGTTTGGAGAGGGTAGATGGCCAAGACGCGCCCGGGCGCGACGTGCCGGACTCCGCCGTCCTCTCCCTTCAGCTCCCATGCGCCCGACTCCAGCAGGGAAAGCATCCCTCGAAAGGCGTCTCCACTCTTCAGTAGAATGGCCGAATTGCGGGTGCTGTTCATGGACTGGACCTTCGAAATAGAGAACGAAACCTCGCCGAGGTTCTCAGACTTGAAGACCAGTGTGCTGCCATTCACCCTCTGCCATTCGCCGGTAATCTGGTCTCCATTCTTGAAGTGAACGATTTCACCCCAAGCTCCACTACCCAGGACCAGAATAGAAGCCAAAGTCAGAGCAAGATGACGCATGAAAAGACCTCCCGGACCCCAAAAGTACCCCCTTGGCATCATAGCTCAGACCCTTGGCGCGTGACGACCGGGAAGCGGAATTCGCCGCATATCTGTAGCTGAAACTGCCGATGGAAAGATTTTGGCCTTAAGGACCGCATTTTGGCCCTCCGAGGCAACTAAGAGTAAACCTGGGAACCGTTCTGCGCATCAAATGGCGTGAAAGGGTGGAGCTTGAGCATGTATCCCACCAACGAATACGTCGTTTTGCTACTGTTCGGCGTTACCCTCAGCGTATTCTTGTTCCTAGCTGCCACCTTGATCTTCCTGCTGGAAGAAGCCACCAAGTTTTTCGTTCATTTTCTTGGTGAAACGACTCGAATTGCCTGGAAAAGGTTGTCTCACTTCGGGAAGACCCGCAAACCTCAGGTGCGTTCCGCGTCCTGCAGTGTTAAGCCGTAAGCTGTCCGTGTGGAATCTTCGTGTGTCGCTTCTGAGCAGGGAATTACACCCTTTTGCTAAGTAGCAACGTGACCGAGGATAGCTATTGCGTCTGATAAGATATCTTATGTTAAGTTAGAAATATGGGCCTCGCTTCGTAATAACGTAGGCGGGCTGAGGGGCGCTAGGGTGTTAAGTCCTTCATCTGTAGTTCATTCGAATGCGATAAGATGCCGTGGGGCGAAGGCTTCCGCTTGGAAGTTGGATGCTTGCTGGAAGGAAGTCCGGACAGCCCTCACGGTTTACAGTCCAAATGCGTCGTCGGCTCAAACTTTGGTCAGCTCTGCTGGGTTTCCTGGCATTGTCGGTTGTTGGATACCTCAAGGTCCGAGTAGAGCCGCCGTCCTCCTCTGCGACCGTAAGACTTTCCCCGCATCCGCCTCTGGGCGCCTTGTCATCCCCTCGCGCCTGTGTCCGCGTGATCGACGGGGACACGATTGAACTGGCGGGTGGTGAGCGCGTGCGTCTGATCGGTGTCGATACGCCGGAGTCGGTTGACCCTCGTCGCCCGGTCGAGCGGTTTGGCAAGGAGGCTTCGGAATTTACGCGCCGCCTGGCGGAAGGCAAGTCCGTGCGCCTGGAGTACGACGAGGAAACGCGGGATCAGTATGGCCGGACTCTAGCCTACATTTATCTGCCGGATGGGACGCTGCTCAATGCAGAGATTATCCGGCAGGGGTATGGATACGCCTATACGCGATTCGCCTACCGGAGGGCGGAGGAATTTGTGCGGCTGGAGCGTGAGGCCCGGGAGCACGGGCGTGGACTTTGGGGGGAAATAGCGCCATAGTAGGCAGGCTAGACAGTTACGGGCCTTTCCGGCGGGCTACTTATTCGCGGAGACCTTCTTCCCTTCCCATGTTCCCTTCTCGCCGTTGTCGAGGGTCCAGGTTCCGGTGAATTGCCCCTTTTCCAGCTTGCCCATGATGACGTATTTGCCTTGCTGAGTATCGATTTGAAGCTCCAGTAACTTGCGTTTGAACGACCCCGAGGTGATTTCGTCACCGCCGATGGGGGAAGATACCGACCCCGTTACGATTTCTTTGTCCTGCTCCAAATAAAGGGTGAACGCCATGTCGCCCTGCGGCCTGCCATGGGACATGCATTCCCATGTCCCGCTTAGCGGCCCGGGGCTTGGCTTCTTCTCCGAAGAGGATCCCAGTGCACCGAAAGCAACCAGGGTGATGAGGCAAAGGGTTGAAAGAAGTCTGCTTTTTCGCATGACCTGACCTTCCTCCAGCAAATACATGGGAGGGCGTAGCG